>JAEUHO010000207.1 GCA_016795345.1 Planctomycetia bacterium
GCGGTCCCGGACCCTCGACCGCGGTCCCCACCTCGTCCGCGCCGGGGACGTCGTCGCTGGACCGCAACCACGCCCACGCCGCGCCGAGCGCGAGCACCACGAGCAGCACGTAGACGACCCGTCGCATGATGGAACGGCCCCCACCCCGTTCGACGCAGGGCCCGCGCGGCGGTTCACCCGAGCGCGCGGGCGCGCGACGTCGCCGGGCCCCGCGGGGAACCCCGCCGCGGGGCCGGCGACGATGCGGTCAGCGGCGGCCGGCGGGCTTGCCGCCCGCGCCGCGCCGCTCGGCGTGCGCCGACGGCGTCGGGCCGCCCTTCGCGCGCCCCTTCCCGCCGGACGACTTCGTGCCGCCGGACTTGCCGCCCGAGCCCATGCCCTGCGCCGCGCGCCCGTGGGCCGCGGCCCGGTGCGCGTCCTTCGCGGAGACCTTCTTCGGCTTCGGGCTCGCGACGGCCCCGAACGGCTTCGCCCCACGCTTCTTGCCGGCCGCCATGATGCGTCCTCCGGGCCCGGTGCGGGCCACGCATCCGTTGTACCGCCGCGATCGCCGCCGCGGGCGCGGAACCCGGCGTGTATGCTGCGCGCGTCCATGCGGCGATGGCTCTCCGCGGCCGTGGCGCTGACCGGCCTCGCGGTCGGCGGACGCGCGGCGTGCCCGGGGCCGCCGGCCCCGGTGGCCCTCGCGTGGAAGCTCGCGCGCAGCGACGTCGCCGTCTACGACGTCGCCCCGGTCGCGCTCGCCGGCGGGCGGGAGGTCCTCGGGACCGCGACGGTCCGGACGGTCTACGGTCACGAGCTGCGCGACGGGCAGTACCTGCCGGTCAGCGCGCGCGCGGACGAGCTCGCGGCGATCCTCGCGCTGCACCTGCCGACGGGCCTCACCTCGACGCCGTCGCCGCAGACGCGCCGGATCGACCTCGGCGACGCCGCCGACGTCGTCGCGAAGGGGACGGCGTCGGCGACGGTGCGCGACGACGGGAAGGTCGACGTGCCGTTCACGTGGAGCTTCGACGCGCGCGGCGCCCTCGACCGCGACGTCCGCCTCGTCGTGGACGACGGGAAGGCCGACGGGACCCGCACGTTCGACCCGGCGCGCGGCGTCGTCACGTCGGCGCGCATCCGGATCTCGGCGCGCAAGCGGGTCGCCACGGGCTCCAAGGCCGAGCCCGCGGGCCGCCTCGACGGGAGCTTCGACCTGCGGCTGCGCGAGGTCCGCGTGGCGCGGTACGCGGGGTTCGAGGCCGAGGTGAACGCGACCATCGACGCGGGCGTGAAGACGGTCAAGGGCTGGCAGAAACCCGACGGGAGCTACCCCGCGTTCGGCGAGCACGATCTCGGCACGACGGCGCTCTGCGTGCTGACCCTCGCGGCCTGCGGCGTCCCGCGCGAGGACCCGGCGGTCGCGCGGGGCCTCGACTGGATCGTGGCGCGCAACCCGCCGCCGCGCACCTACGCGCGCGCCCTCGCGCTGATGGCGTTCGACGAGGCGTTCACGCCGCCGGGCGAGGAGGCGCTGCTCGCCGCGGGCCGCGTGAAGGCGCGGCGCCGCGCCCTGTCCGCCGAGCAGCGCGCGTGGTGCGAGCGCGTCGCCGGCCACCTCGAGCGCGACATGGAGTCGCCCGGCTCGTGGGGTTACCCGTCGGCGCCGAACGCGGTGCTCAAGTTCGACTCGTCGAACACGCAGTACGGCGCGCTCGGCCTGCGGGCGGCGTCGCGCCTCGGGTTCCCGGTGAAGGACACGACCTGGTTCGGGCTCACGCGCCACTTCGAGGTCGTGCGCGAGCGCAAGGGCCCGCGCGCGACGCTCGCGCTCGTGCGCGACGGCGATCCCGCCCCGACCGCCCCGGGCGGCACCGCGGCGGCGCCGCCGACGGTCACGGTGCCGGAGGTCACGGGGTTCCTCTACTCGACCCGCGAGACGAAGCCGTGGCTGTCGATGGTCTGCGCGGGCATCGCGTCGCTCGAGCTGGCGCGCCACGAGCTGCTCGCGGCGAGGAGCCCCAAGGCGACCGCGACCTTCGTCGACGAGGTCGAGGCGCGGGTGCTCTCGGGCTGGGCCTGGCTGGACGCGCACTGGGCGGTGGACCGCAACGCCGAGCACCCGGGCCTGACGTGGCCGTACTACGCGCTGTACGCCCTCGAGCGGGCCGCGATCTTCTCGCGCGTCCGCACCGTCGGCGGTCGCGACTGGTACTTCGAGGGCGCCGTCCAGCTCCTGTTGCGGCGCCACGCGGACGGCCACTGGGACGAGGCCGGCACCGACAAGACGATCGGCACCTGCTTCGCGCTCCTCTTCCTCAAGCGCGCGACCGTCCCGCTCGCCGTGACGACCGACGGGAAGTGACCCCGGCGACCGCGGCCCCGCGCGGGGGGACGCGAGGCCCGCCCGCCGGCAGGCAAGGCCAGCCCGCCGGCAGGCGAGGCCCGCCCGGCCGCGGGCCGGGCCCGGGTCACCGCCAGACCTGCACCTCGAGCTCGAGATGGACGCCGGTGGTGGCGGCCACGCGCTCGCGCACGCGGCCGATCAGCGCCTCGACGTCGGCGAACGTGGCGTCCGCGTCGTTGACGATGTAGTTCGCGTGCACCGGCGACACCATCGCGCCGCCGACGCGCTCGCCCTTGAGGCCGGCCGCGTCGATGATCGCGCCCGCGGAGCGCCCGCCCGGCGGGTTCTTGAACACGCACCCGGCGCTCGCCGCCGACATGGGCTGCGTGGAGCGCTTCCACGCGGACGCCTCGAGGAACCGGCGCCGCTCCGCGTCGCGGTCGAGGGAGCGGTCGCGGCGGAAGGAGGCCGCCACGACGACCGCCGCGCCGAGGAACACGCTCGTGCGGTAGCCGAGGTCGCCGGGTTCGACGACCCGGGCGAACGGGCGGCCGTCGAGGTCCACCGCGAACACCTCGAGCAGGGCGTCGGCGACGTACCCGAACCGCCCGCCGGCGTTCATCGCGACGACGCCGCCCACCTGGCCGGGGATGCCGGGACAGCCCGACAATGTCGGGATCGAGAGCTCGGCGGCGCGCGAGACGAGACCGGGGAACGACCCGCCCGCGCCCACCTCGACGCGGTCGTCGAGGACGCGCTCGTGGCGCAGGCGCGTCGTCGCGAGGACCGCGCCCGGGAGCGGGCCGTCGGCGACGAGGAGGTTGCAGCCGCCGCCGAGCACGCGCAGCGGCACGCGCGCCGCCTTGCACGCGACGACGACTTCGGCGACCTCGGCGACGGTCGAGGGCTCGAAGAGCAGCTCGGGCACCCCGCCGATGCGGAAGGAGGTGCGGCCGGCGAGCGCCGCCGCCCGGGCCCGGGCGTCAGCGAAGTCGGCGGCCGAGCCCACGCGCCACCTCGTCCACGTCGCCCGCGCCCATGGTGACGACCACGTCGCCCGGGCGGGCGATCGACGCCGCGTGCGCCTCCACCGCGGCCAGGCTCTCGAGGGCGGTCGCGTGCCCGCCGCGGGCGTCCACCCGCGCGGCCACGTCGGCGGACGAGACCGCGCGACGGTCCTCCTCGGAGTCGCGCGCGGCGTAGATCGGGGCGAGGAGCGCGACGTCGGCGAGGGCGAGCGCCGCGGCGAAGTCGTCGAGCAGCAGGCGCGTGCGGCTCGCCTGGTGCGGCTGGAACACGACGACGAGCCGGCGGCCGGGGAACCGGGCGCGCAGCCCGCGGACGGTCGCGGCGATCTCCGCCGGGTGGTGGCCGTAGTCGTCGAGCACGAGCACGCCGCGGCCCTCGGCGACGGTCTCGAGGCGGCGGCCGACGCCGCCGAACGCCGCGAAGCCGGCGGTCACCTCGTCGAGCGTGCAGCCCGCGGCCACGAGCGCCGCGGCGGCCCCGGTCGCGTTCGCGACGTTGTGGAGGCCCGTGAGCCGGAGCGTCGGCGCGGCGACGACGGCCCCGCCGTGCCGCACCCGGAACCGCAGCCGCCCCGCCGCGACGTCGTACCCCGCGTCCTCGTACCGCCAGTCGGCGGCCTCGGACGAGCCGTACGTCTCGAGCCGGGCCAGCAGCCGGCGGTCGCCGCGGAAGACGTCGGCGTGGTCCTCGTGGACGACGAGCGCGCCGTGGGCCGGCAGCAGCCGCGCGAAGTCGCGGAACGACTCGCGGATCTCCTCGAGGTCGCGGTAGTAGTCGAGGTGGTCCGCGTCGACGTTGGTGACGAGGCCGATGGTCGGCGCGAGGCGGTGGAACGAGCGGTCGTACTCGCAGGCCTCGGCGACGAAGTGCGCGCCGGCGCCCGCGCGGGCGCTCGCCCCGAGGTCGCGGACCTCGCCGCCGATCACGAACGACGGGTCGCGGCCGGCGCGCCAGAGGGTCGTGGCCACGAGCGACGACGTGGTCGTCTTGCCGTGGCAGCCCGCGACGGCGATGCCGAGCCGGCCCGCCATGAGCGCGCCGACGCAGTCCGCGTACTTCCACACCGGCAGCCCGCGCCGCCGCGCCTCGACCAGCTGCGGGTGGTTCGCCGCGGCCGCGGCCGTCGCCACCACGAGCGTCGTGTCGGCGGGGAGCGGCGCCGCGTCGTCGCCGACGTCCACGCCGATGCCGAGGCCCGCGAGGCGCGACGTCCGGGGCGAGGCGCTGCGGTCGCTGCCGCGCACCGCGTACCCGCGGGCGCGCAGCAGCTCGGCCGCGCCGCTCATCCCCGACCCGCCGATCCCGACGAGGTAGGCCCGGCCGGCGGCGTCAAGGGCGAGCCGCGCGCCGGTCGAGGGGAAGGGGCGGTCCGCGCCCGGGGTGGACGAGGACGCGATCGTCGCGAACGGGGAGATCATGGACGGTCGTGCCAGCGGGGTCGGGACGGGACGGGCGGACGGCGGCCCCGCGACGGTCACGCGGCGGGCCCGCCACCCGACGTCCCGATGGATCGGACGAGTTCGGCGGCGATCGTAGCGGCGCCGTCGGCGTTCCCCGCGGAGGAAGTGTCGGCGGGCACGCGCCGCGCGAGCGCCCCGGGGTCGAGGAGGACGTCGAGCACCTCGCGCGCGAACGTCGCCTCGTCGAGCGCCCCCTCCTCCACGAGCGTCGCCTGCCCGCGCGCGACGAGCGCCTCGGCGTTCTTGAACTGCTGCCGGTCCGCGTGGTGCGGGTAGGGCACGATCACGGCCGGCCGCCCGAGCGCCGCCAGCTCCGCCACCGTCCCCGCGCCCCCCCGGCACACGACGAGGTCCGCCGTCCGGTACGCGGCACCGACCGCGGCGACGAACGGCGTCACGTGGCACGCGAGGCCCGCCGCCGCGTAGTCCGCGCGCGCCACGTCGGCCTCGGCGTCGGTTCCCGTGGCGTGGATCACCTGCACCCGGGACGCGAGGCCCGGCCGCGCGCGCGCCGCCGCGACCAGCCCGGCCCGCGCCCGCGTGTTGAGGCCCTGGGCCCCGAGGCTGCCCCCCACCACGAAGAGCGTCGCCTTCCCCTCCCCGAGGCCGAACCGCGCGGGGTCGCGCACCGCCGCGGTGACCGCGCGCCGGACGAGGGGCCCGACGACGCGGGAGCGCGTCCCCTCGGGCAGCCCGGCCGCCGCCCGCGGGTCCGTCAGCCAGACGGTCGTCGCGCGGCGGGCCAGCTTGCGGACCACGAGCCCGGGGACCGCGTCGGTCGCCAGGAGATGGAGCGGCACGCCGCGGTAGGACGCCGCCAGCGCGGTCGGCGCGCACGGCCACCCGCCGAGCGCGAGCACCGCCGCGGGCCGCGCGGCGACGAGGTGGCGGCGCGCCGCGAGGACCGCCCGGGCCATCCGCCACGGGAAGAGGGCCTTCGACGCGAGGCCCTGCGGCAGCCGCGGGGCGGGCACCCGCAGGCGGGGCGGGTCGTCGGGGGGGAACCACGCCGCCTCGCGGGCCTCGCCGGGCGTCACGAAGACGGCGTCGTGCCCCGCGGCCCGCAGCGCGTCGCGGACCGCGAACCCCGGGGCGAGGTGCCCGACCGTCCCGCCGCCCGCGAGGAACACGACGGCCACGGCCTACCCCCAGGGGTCGCCGGCCTCTTCCGCCGCGACCGTCCGGGCCACGTTCATGAGGAGGCCCACGGCGACGAACGCGGTCACGAGGCTGCTGCCGCCGACCGAGATGAACGGCAGCGACACGCCCTTGTTCGGCGCGCTCCCCGTGGCGACGGCCATGTTCACCAGCGCCTGGAAACCCACGGCGAAGGTGGCGCCGCACGCGAGGAAGAACGGGAACAGGCCCGCGGCCGCGTGGGCGCGCTCGGCGATCCGCTTGCCGTACACGACCAGCGCCATGAACGCCACGATCACCGACGCGCAGCCGACGAAGCCGAGCTCCTCGCCGATCAGCGTGAAGATGAAGTCGTTCTGCATCTCGGCCACGCGGCCGAGCTTCTGCGTCCCGGCCCCGAGGCCCGTGCCGAGCACGCCCCCCGACCCGAGGGCCACGAGCCCGCGCCACTGCTGCTCGTCGTTCTCGACGCCCTTGGTGAAGAACGCGAGGCGCTCGCCGACGTGGTGGAAGTTCGCGGCGGCGAACGCGATGATGCACGGGATGGCGACGAAGGCGAGCGGCAGGAGCTTGCCGAAGCGGATGCCCGCGAGGCCGAGCAGCACGACCGCGAGCGCGGCGACGAACAGCGACGTCCCGAGGTCGGGCTCGGCCAGGATCATGCCGACCGCGAGGCCCACGGGGGCCAGCAGCGCCGGCCACGGCGTGCGTTCCTCGAGGGGGTCCTCCTCGCGCCGCGCGAGGCGGTCCGCGAGGTACAGGATGACGCCGATCTTCACGAACTCGCTCGCCTGCATCGTGAAGGGGCCGAGCTCGAGCCAGCGCCGGCTGTTGTTGCGCACGACGCCGATGCCCGGCACGAGCGTGGCGGCCAGGAGCAGCAGCAGGACCCCCATCAGCGCGACGACGTGCCGGCGCATCCACGCCAGCGGGACGCGCGACACGACGAGGCCCACGGTCAGGGCGATGAACGCCCAGATCACCTGCTTGCGCAGGATCGCGTCGGGCGAGAACGTCGGGCGCCGGTCGGCGAACTTCACCGCCGTCCAGGAGTAGATCATCACGAGGCCGAAGGCCGTGAGGCCGACGGCGATGCCGAAGACGGTCCGGCCGAGGGCGCGGACGTCCTGCCGGCCGACGGCGGCGTCGCGGACCCAGGGCATCGGGCGGGCGAGGGTTCCTCTCACGGGGGGGCGGGCTCCGCGTTCACCGGATCTTGTGGGCGGCGAGGGCGAGGACGGCGCAGATCACGGAGACGATCCAGAAGCGGACCGTCACCTTGTTCTCGTGGTGGCCGCCCATCTTGACGTGGTGGTGCAGCGGCGCGCAGCGGAAGATGCGACGCCCCGTGGGGTTCGGGTCGCCGCGGCGGATCGCCGCGCGCTTTGTCAGCTTGAACCACGACCGCTGCAGGACGACCGAGCCGGCCTCGGCGACGAACAGCCCGCCGGCGAGGAACAGCGTGAACTCGTGGCGGAGGGCCACGGCGAGCACGCCGAGGATCCCGCCGATGGCGAGGGAGCCCGTGTCGCCCATGAAGACGGTGGCCGGGTAGCCGTTGAACCAGAGGAAGCCCAGGGACCCGCCGAACAGGGCCGCGCCGATGATGGCGAGCTCGCCCGCCTCCGGCACGTGGAAGAGGAAGAGGTCGCGGGAGAGGTCGACGCGCGAGACGATGTAGGCGGTCACGGTGAGCGTCACCGCGACGGTGGCCGTGCAGCCGATCGCGAGCCCGTCCTGGCCGTCGGTGAAGTTGACCGCGTTGCTCGCGCCGACGATGACGAGGACCGCGAAGGGGAGCAGCAGGAGGCCGAGGTCGAGGCAGAAGCGCTTGAAGAACGGCAGCTGGAGGTCGGCGCGGTGCC
Source organism: Planctomycetia bacterium (assembly GCA_016795345.1). Classification (GTDB taxonomy): domain Bacteria; phylum Planctomycetota; class PLA2; order PLA2; family JAEUHO01; genus JAEUHO01. Next base: position 7,821 of record JAEUHO010000207.1, read on the forward strand.
GGTCGTCGTCGGTCCAGCGCGCGGGCAGCTTCACCACCGAGCCGACGACCGGCGCGAGCAGCGCGCCGTCCGGGGCGACGAGGCCGTTGGCGGCGGCGAGGTCCTTCGCGTGGGCCTCGTCGCCGAGGTAGCGCCCGGCCATGGACGCGAGCGTCTCGCCCGGCGCCACGCGGTGCTCCTTGACCCAGGTGCGCGGGTAGGGCGACGGCTTCAGCTCCGGCCCGCGCAGGAACGGCCGGCCGGACTCGGCGGCCCCGAGGCCGTAGAGCACCGTGATCACCGCGAGCGCGATCACGACCTGGCCGCCGAGCTTCGCGCGCTCGGAGAGGCCCTGGCTGCCCGGCCGGGTCAGCTTGCGCCAGTCGTCCACCGCGCCGAGGGCGCCGAACGCCAGGAACGAGAGGATCGTGGCCCACGTGTACGGCGTGTCGAGCCGCACGAACAGCAACGACGACAGGCCGACGCCCACGAGGAGGATCACACCCCCCATGGTCGGGATCTTGGCCTTCGCGAGGCGCTCCGCGTCCACCTGCGTGCTGCCCGTCAGCGCGGTGCCCGCGATCTTGCGCGCGGCGAGCGTCGCGACGATGCCCGGGCCGACGTAGATCGCGACGAGGAACGCCAGGACCGCCGCGAACGCGGCGCGGAACGAGATCGACTCGATCAGCCGGCACGCCCGCACCACCGACTCGAGCGGCAGGAGCAGGTGGTAGAGCACGCGGGCCTCCGGGACGACGGGCGGGACGGGACGGACGGCGGCCGGGCCTCGCGGTCCCCCGCGGGGGCCGCGAGGCCCGGGGGATCAGCCGTGCGGCGGAAGCTCGGCGGGGACGGTGACGGGCGTCGAGCCGCCGCGCGACGCGGGCGACGGCTCGTCGGCGGGGAGGCCGTCGCGCTCGAGGAGCCGCGCGCGGACGTGCGCGAAGAGGCGCTCGAGCTCCATGCCGCGCGACGCCTTGAACAGCCACGTGTCGCCCGCGCGGGGCTCGAGGCCGCCGTGGGCCCGGGCCTCCTCGACGGAGCCGTAGTGGTGGCAGCAGTCGGCGGGCTGGCCGGCCTTGACGGCCTCCTCCGCGACCCACGACGCGCTCGGGCCCACGGCCACGACGACGTCCACCTTCGCGTTGGCGAGCTTGCGGCCGAGCTCGCGGTGGCAGCGCTCGGTCTGCTCGCCCAGCTCGAGCATGTCGCCGACGACGGCGACGCGCCGGCCCGTGACCGGGCGGGCGGACAGCTCGACCACGGCCGCCTCCATGCTGCGCGGGTTCGCGTTGTAGGCGTCGTTGATGAGGACGACGTCGGAGACGACCTCCTTCCGCATGCGCATCTCGGGCGCGCGGAAGCGCAGGAGCGCCTCGCGGACCTCGACCGGGTCGCGGCCGAGCCAGAGCGCGACCGCGACCGCGGCCAGGGCGTTGTGGACGTTGTGGATGCCGAGGGCGGGGACCTCGAACGGCATGCGGTCGAAGAGGTCGAACGCGACGCCGTCGGCGGTGACGCGGGGCTTGCTGCCGTAGACGTCCGCGTCCTCCCAGGTGCCGTAGGTGACGAGGTAGGAGCGGACCTCCTCGATCATCTCGCGGCACCAGTAGTTGTCGGCGTTGACGACCGCGGCGCCGTCCTGCGGGAGCGCGGCGAGGAGGGCCGACTTCTCCTTCATGACGCCGCGGAGCGAGCCGAGGCGCTCGAGGTGGGCCTCCTCGACGTTGGTCACGACGCTGACCGTGGGGCGGACGATGCCCGCGAGGTGCGCGATCTCGCCGGGCGCGTTCGTGCCGACCTCGACGACGGCGGCCTCCGTGCGCTCGTCCATCTGGAAGAGCGTGAGGGGCACGCCGATCTCGTTGTTGTACGACTTCTCGCTCGCGACGACGTGCTCGCCGAGCACGAGGCGCAGCATCTCCTTCGTGGTCGTCTTGCCGCACGAGCCGGTCACGGCCACCACCGGGACGTCGAAGCGGCTGCGGTGGAACCGCGCGAGGTCGCCGAGCGCCTTCGTCGTGTCGGCGACGCGGATGACGGTGGCCGCCACGCGGGGCAGGTCGGCGTCGCGCGCGGCGAGCGCGAAGCCGGCGCCCAGGAGGAAGGCCTGCGGGATGAACTGGTGCGCGTCCTGCTTCTTGCCGCGCAGCGGCACGAAGAGCGCGCCGGCGTCGATCCGCCGGCTGTCGGTCGTGACGACCGGGATCACGGGGTCGCCCGCGACGGGGCCCGTGAGCTCGCCGCCGGTGGCGCGGAGGACCTCGGAGAGACGGAAGGGACGCATGGGAACTCCTCGCCGGCCTAGGCCGGCCTCTCGCCCGTGGCCCGGGCGCGCTGGGCCAGGGCCTCTCGGGCCTCGGCCACGTCGTCGAAGGGCACCTTCGTGGTGCCCAGGATCTGGTAGTCCTCGTGGCCCTTGCCGGCCACGAGCACGGTCGAGCCCGCCGGGGCCTCGAGGATCGCGCGGCGGATGGCCTCGCGGCGGTCGGGGACCGT
>JAEUHO010000217.1 GCA_016795345.1 Planctomycetia bacterium
GCCGGGCGCCGTGCTCGGCGTGCCGCGCGTCGTCGGCTCGGCCCTCGTCGTCGACGCGCGCGACCCCGACCGCACGTGGATCCTCGACCGGCGGACGGGCGCCGTGCGCGCGTCGCACCTGCGGACCGACGGCGACGCCGACGTCCCCTCGGCCGCGCTGGCGCCGCTCGCGCCGCCGCCGAGCGCCGTGGCGTCCGGCGCGGTGCACCTGCTGCGCGACGGCGCGGCGCCGTCGGCGACGTGGCTCGTCGGCGTGGACGTCGCGTCGGGCTGGCCGACGTGGTCGAGGCTCGTCGACGAGTCCGCGCAGCACGCCATGGTCCGGCCGCGCCTCCTCGCCGGCGGCGCGCTCGTCGCGCTCGTCACGTCGCCCGACGAGGTGCGCGTGGTCCGCCCGGACCTCACGGGCGCGCTCGCCGAGGGCGCGACGACCTCCGTGGACGGCTCGCGGTTCGACCGGCCCGTGTGGGGGATGCTCGAGAGCGACTCCCGCATCGCGGTGTGGGCCGACGCGATCCACCTGGCGCGCACGTCGCGCGACCGGCGGTCGAGCGTCGGCACCATCGCCCTCGACCGGCGCGCCGCGCGCGACCCGGCGAGCGAGGACCCCGCGGTGTGGCACCCCGCCCGCCGCGTCGCGTCGCCGGCGTCGCGCGTCCGCGACGACACCGGCGCGCGGCTCGCGCCCTTCGCGACGCACCTCGAGGCCACGCCCGACGGCGCGTGGGTGACCGTCGCGTGGCTCGAGCCCGGCGACCGGCCGGTGGAGGCCTGCACCGCGTGGTGGGAGCCCGACGCCGACGACCGCCTCGTGGTGGTGCCGCTGCGGTCGACGCTGCTCTACCCGCAGCCGCCCGTGCGCGTGGGGCGGTTCGCGTTGCTGCGCACCGACGACGGGTTCCGCGTCGTGCGGCTGCGCCCCGCGCCCTGACGGCGCGCGACGCCGAGCCCGTCGACGACGGGGTTACGGCGCCGCGAGGATCGCGACGACGTCGGCGTGCGACTTCGCGGCGAGGATCTTGCGGCGCACGTCCTCCTGGCGGAGGCGGCCCGAGAGGCGCGCCAGCAGCCGGAGGTAGCGGTCCTGCGCGTCCTGCGGGCCCGCGATCAACACGACGATCTGCACCGGCTTGCCGTCGATCGCGTCGAACTCGATGCCCGCGCCGTGGCGGCCGACGGCCACGACGAACCGCGTGACGCCCGGGATCTTCGCGTGGGGGATCGCGATCCCGAGCCCGATGCCCGTCGAGAGCACGCGCTCGCGTTCGCGGACCGCGGCCAGGAGCGACGGCGCGTCGGTGACGGCGTCGCTCGACGAGACGAGGGCGACCATCTCCTCGAGCACGGCGTCCTTCGTCGTACCGGTGAGGTCGCGGACGCGGGCGGCGTCGAGGTGGTCCTTCAGGTCGATCATCGACGGCGGCTCTCGGCGGGGGAGCCCCCGATTGTGACCGCACCGGCCCCCCGATGCCAATTCACCGTGAGAGCGGCGCGAACCCGCGGTGGAGGACGCAGGCGGGGCGGCGGCCGCCGAACCCCACCACCACGACGTCGAGGCGGCGCGGGCGCGCGGCCCAGCGCGGGGACCGCGCGAGCGCCGCCCAGGCCCCGCGCAGCCGCCGTCGTTTGCGCCGGTCCACGCGGTCGAAGGCCGCCGCCGGGGCGCCCGCCGTGGCCTTCACCTCGACGAGCACCAGGGTCTCGCCGTCGAGCGCGAGCACGTCGACCTCGCCGGCGCCGCCCGCCGGCGGCCCGGCCGGCCGCAGGCGCCGCGCGAGGATCCGGTACCCCTCACGGCGGAGGTGGGCGACCGCCGCGCGCGCGCCGAGGCGGCCGCGGCGGTCGGCGTCGGCCCCGCGGTCCGACGGGGCGTCGGGTGCCGGGTCGGGCGGCGCGTCGGGTGCCGGGGCCGACGGTCGCGGGGCCGTCCGGCCCCGCAGGACGCCCGCGAGGCCGCGGACACGGCGCGCACACCGGCGCAGGAACGAGCGGACGAGGTCGCTGTTGCGGGCCACGCGGGACTCCCCTCGGAGTCCTGCCCGCACCGGTCGCCGGCGCGACGGGACGCGTCGCGCACCGGGCCTCGCCGTCCCGCGCACCGGACCGGCTCGAAGACCTTGCCGGATCGGGGCAACGACCGGCTCGCCGCCCGAAGGGCCCGAAGGCGGCGCCCGGCCGTCGGCGCCGGAACATCACGTCCCGGCGTCCCTTCCCGGCGTCGCGTCGCGACGTCGGGACGTGAGGTCGCCGGGCGACCGTTCGAGCTACTTCTTCTTGGCCGGCGCCTTCTTGGCGGCCGGCTTCTCCTCGGTCCGCTCGGCCTTCGGGGCCGGGACGGCCACGGCGGCGTCGGCCGCGATCTCGCCGAGGACCGCGCGCAGGCGCGTGGCCTTGCCGATGCGGCCGCGCAGGTAGTAGAGCTTGCTGCGCCGGACGGCGCCGCGGCTCGACACGCGCACGCCCGCGATGCGGGGGCTGTGCATCGGGAAGATGCGCTCGACGCCCTCGCCCATCACGATGCGGCGGACGGTGAAGGTCTCGGCGAGCCCGATCCCACGCTTGCGGATGACGCGGCCGGAGAAGACCTGGATCCGCTCCTTGTCGCCTTCCGGGATGCGGACGGACACCTCGAGGGTGTCGCCGACCAGGAAGTCGAGCGGGGCCTTGCGGAAGAAGGAGGTCTCGGCGTGCCGGATACGGGACGACATGAACGGGACTCCGAACCGTACTCGCGTGAATTCCCCCTGCGGTCACGGGGGAAGCGGCGGAAGGTACATCGCCCCGGGGGCCGGACCCACCTTTGCGCGGCCCGTCGTCGCGAGCCACGGGGGTGACCGGGGGGTCACCGGAGCAGGTCGGGGCGGCGTTCCCGCGTGCGGCGGAGGGCCTGTTCGTGCCGCCAGGCGGCGATCGCGGCGTGGTTGCCCCCCCGGAGGACCTCGGGGACGCCGAGGCCGCGGACCTCGAGGGGGCGCGTGTAGTGCGGGTGGTCGAGGAGGCCCTCGCCGGCGCCGAAGGAGTCCTGCGCCGGGCTCTGCTCGTCGCCGAGGACCCCCGGGCGGAGCCGGGCGACCGCGTCGAGCAGGACCATGGCGGCCAGCTCGCCGCCGGAGAGGACGTAGTCCCCGATGGAGACCTCCTCGGGCTTCGCCAGCTCGAGGACCCGCTCGTCCACGCCTTCGTACCGGCCGGACAGCAGCACGAGGCCGGGCGCCTCGGCCAGCTCGCGGACGAGGGCCTGGTCGAGGCGGCGGCCCTGGGGCGTCAGGTAGAGGGTGCGCGCGCCGCGCGGATGGCGCGCCCGGGCCGCGTCGAGGGCGTTCAGGACGGGTTCCGCCATCAGCACCATGCCGGGCCCGCCGCCGAACGGGCGGTCGTCCACGACGCGGTGGCGGCCCTCGCCGAAGGTGCGCAGGTCCACGAAGTCGACGCGGACCAGCCCGCGGCGGATCGCCCGCCCGAAGACGGACTGCTCGAGCAGCGGGGCGAAGAGGGCCGGGAACAGGGTGACGACGGTGGCGTGCACGTGACCTCGGCCGGGCATACTCTCACGCCGACCATGTTCACCGGCATCGTCACCCAGCGCGCCCGCGTCGCGGCCGTCGTCCCCGCCCCGTCGGGGGAGGCCGGGGCGCTGCGCCTCGTCCTCGACCTGGCGTCGCCGCTCCCCGGCACGGGGCTCGGCGACAGCGTGGCCCTCGACGGCTGCTGCCTCACGGTGGTCGAGGTCGGCGGCGCGGAGGTCAAGGGCACCCGGCTCGCGTTCGACGCGATCCCGGAGACGCTCCGCAAGACGACGCTCGGCCTCCGGCGCGTCGGCGACCGGGTCCACGTGGAGGCCGCGCTGCGCCTCGGCGACGCGCTCGGGGGCCACCTCGTCCAAGGCCACGTGGACGGCGTCGGCACCGTGACCGCCGTCACCCGTCGGGCCGACGACGTCTGCCTGCGGATCGCGGTCCCGCCGGCGCTCGCGGGCAGCCAGCTGCCGAAGGGCTCGATCACGGTGGACGGCGTGAGCCTGACCGTGGGCGAGTGCGCCGACGACGCGTTCACCGTCTACCTGATCCCTCACACGCTCGCGGTGACGGGCCTCGGCGAGAAGCGCCCGGGCGACCCCGTCAACCTGGAGGCCGACGTCGTCGGCCGCTACGTCGAGCACCATGTCCGTCGATACCTCGCGGGCGCCGCGCGCCCGACCCCGGAGACCCCGCGATGAACGCTCCCGCCCGCCGCCCGCTCCGCCTCGGCGTCCTGCTCGCGCTCGGCCTGCTCGCCGCCGGCCTCGGCGCGTGCCGCGGCGACGCCCGCCGCGGCGGGCGCGGCGCCGCCGACCCCGACGCGACCGGCGCCGACCCGGCGGCCGGCGCGGGCGCCGAGGGCGGCACGATCTCGCTCTCGAACCAGGACCTCGCGCCGATGGACGGCTACATCCGGCGCCGGTTCTGGGTGCTGGGCGACGACGTCGAGATCGTCGCGAGCAAGGAGTACTTCATCCAGAACCTCTCCATCTCGGCGCGCATCGGCTTCGTGCGGCGCGACGACAAGGAGGGCGAGAACGAGGCCGTCAGCACGCTGACGTTCCTCGGCAAGCCGGGCGAGGTGGACTTCAGCAACGCGCCGCGCGTGCTCGTCGGCACGGGCATCTCGGTGCTCGCGCGCCGCACGCTCACGATCCGCTTCACGCGCACGACGAGCCCCGACCTGCCGGTGCGCATCCGCATCGCCGCGAACGGCGACGCCCGCATGGGCATGGGCAACCAGGTCAGCCGTCGCGACCCGTCCATCGTGCTCGGCGCGCAGCTGCGCCGCGTGGGCGGCGCGTATGTCTTCGAGGAGCAGTAGGCGGCTTCGAGGAGCCGTCGGCGGCTTCGAGGCGCGGCACGCGGCTCCGACCACCGGCGGCGCCCGCGGGCGCCGATCCACGCCGCCGCGGTGCGGTAGACTCGCGCGACGTCCCCGTCGGCGTCGGGACGCGGTCGTCCTCCCGGGACCGCGAGGCCCGGTGGCCGGCGCGGACGGGGCGCGCGTGCGGAGGCCGGTGCGGTGATCCTCGAGCGGTACAGCCTCGCGTGCCTGTCCCACGCGTCGTACCTCGTCGCCGACGAGACGACGCGGCGCGCGGCGGTCGTCGACCCGCAGCGCGACGTCGACCGCTACCTCGCCGACGCCGCGGCGAAGGGCCTCACGATCGCCCACGTGATCCTGACGCACTTCCACGCCGACTTCGTGTCGGGGCACCTCGAGCTGGCGGCGGCGACGGGGGCCGACGTGCGGGTGGGGGCCCGCGGGACGACGGACTACCCGTCGGTGCCCGTCCGCGACGGCGACGTGCTCGACCTCGGGCCCGCGGTGCGCCTCGCGTTCCTCGAGACGCCGGGCCACACGCCGGAGTCGGTCTGCGTGCTCGTGTACGACCGCGCGCGCGACCCGTCGGCGCCCGCGGCGGTGTTCACGGGCGACACGCTGTTCGTCGGCGACGTCGGCCGCCCCGACCTGGCGGCGGCCGGCGGCGGCGGGCCCACGCCGGCCGAGCTCGCCGGCGAGCTCCACGACTCGCTGGTGCGGAAGCTGCTCCCGCTGCCGGACGCGACGGTCGTCTACCCGGCCCACGGCGCGGGCTCGTTGTGCGGGAAGGCGCTCGGCGCGGAGCCGTGCTCCCCGCTCGGCGTGCAGAAGCGGACGAACGCGGCGCTCCTCGCGCGCACGCGCGACGAGTTCGTCCGCCTCGTCACCGCGGACCTGCCCGAGCTGCCCGCGTACTTCGCGCACGACGCCGCGCTCAACCGCCGGCGGCGGCCGATGTTGTCGGCGGCGACGGCCGCGGCCGACCGGCGCCTGGGGATCGACGAGGTGCTCGCGCACCACGCGGCGGGGGCGACGCTCCTCGACGTGCGGCCCGCGGGGGCGTTCGCGGCCGGGCACGTGCGGGGTTCGGTCCACGTGGGGCTCGTGGGGCGGTTCGCGTCCACGGCGGGCGCGGTGCTCGACCGGCCGGCGCCGGACCGCGCGACGCCGATCGTGGTGCTCGCGCCGCCGGGCAAGGGGCCCGAGGCCGTGCTCCGGCTCGGCCGCGTCGGCTTCGACGGCGTGGTGGGGGTGCTCGACGACGTCCCGGCGGCGCTCGCCGCCCGTCCGGACGTCGTGGCGCGCCTGCCGCGCACGGCGCCCGACGTGCTCGCCGACGCCGTGGCCGCGGGCCGCGCGCCGTGGGTGCTCGACGTGCGTTCCGCGGTCGAGTTCGCTTCCGGCCACGTCCCGGGCGCGGTGAACGTGCCGTTGACGGTGCTCCCGCGCCGCCTCTCCGAGGTCCCGCGCGATCGCGCCGTCCTCACGATGTGCGAGACGGGCTACCGTTCCTCGACCGCCGCGAGCCTCCTCCTCCGCGCGGGCCATCCCTCCGTCGCCGACGCCGACGGCGGCCACGTCGCCTACCTCGCCATGACCTCCGGCGACCTCGCCGCCGGCCTCGGCTGACGCCTCCGTCACGAACGCGGCCGAGGCGGGCCCGCCCGCTGCCGAGTCGTGCCTGACACTCTGACACGCGAGCGACGGGTCACCCTCAGCACGCGACGCCCGGGCGTTTTCTCCCGCGGATGGCTGACCACGTGACTTCTGCCGCGCCGACGTCGGCAACCTGGCGAGCGATCGGGACCGC
>JAEUHO010000218.1 GCA_016795345.1 Planctomycetia bacterium
CACGCGCACCGGCGCGGCGTCCGCGGCGAGCCGCGTCCCGGCGGGCGGCTCGACCTCGAGGTGGTACGCCCCCGCGGGCAGCCCCGCCCCCTCGAAGCGGTCGCCCACCGAGACACACACCGCCGTCGCCGCCCCTGCACCCCCGCCGACCGGGACCACGCGGACCACCGTGCCGTCGAGGTCGACGCCCGCGGGGCCCGTCAGCCGGCCCTCCACCGTCGCCGGCGCCGCGACCACGAGCCGCACGTGCGGCCGCACGCCGTCCCGCGCGCGATCGACCTCGAAACGCGCAAGCGCCACCCCGACGCGATGGCGGGCGGTCAGGGTCCCGGGCACGCGAGGCCCGGTGGCCGTCGCCTCGACCGTCGCGCCGCCGTCCGCGCCCGTCACAACGCGCCGCGACGCGGACGGTGCGTCGTCGAGATGGACCTCGACTTCCGCGCCCGCGAGCGGCCGCCCCGCGGCATCCTCGACGTGGACGCCGAGCACGATCGCCTCCGCCGCGGGGCCGACGACGACGAACGTCGCGTCGCCCGCCGCGCTCGCCGCGCGCGACGTCGTCGCGACGCGCCCGTCGGGCGCGCGCACGTCCACGCGCCACGCGCCCGCGGCAAGCCCGTCGAAGGCGAACTGGCCGGTGGCGTCGGTGCGCGTGGTACGGGCCGCCGCGGCGGCGACCTCGCCGTCGGGCCCCTCCGGCGCCACGCGCACCTCGGCCCCGGGGACGGTGCGACGTCCGTCGCCGACGACGACCCCGCGAAGCGACGCGGCGGGGCGAGGCGCGGCCACCCACGCGGTCGGCCGCGGCGCCGGCGCGAGCGACGGCGCGGGCGCGGGAACAGGCGGCGCCTGATCGGCGTCCGGGCCTCGCGTCGGCGCGAGCCAGGCCGTCGTCCGCGGCGTCGGGGCCGGCGCCGACTCGTCGGACCCCGCGCCCGCCCACCACGCCGCGCCCCCGCCGACCGCGATCACGAGGCCCGCCGCGACGAGGACGGGCCCGCGTCGCGCGCCCGCGCCGCCCACGGACGACGGCGGCGCGGCGGGCCCGGCGAGCGGCAGGACCACCGCCATCCACGCGCGGCGGTCGCCGCGATGGCGTTCGTCGAGGCGCGCGCGCAGGAGCACGAGGCCGCGTTTGACGCGGGTGCGCGCGGTCTCGACGGGCACGCCGAGGCGCGCGGCCACGTCGCGCGGGGGCAGGCCCTCGAGGTACCGCAGGACGATCGCCGCGCGGTACGGCTCGTCGAGCGCGACGACGGCCTCGACGACCGTGCGGCGCGCGACCTCGCGGGCGAGCAGGTCCGCCGTGGACGGGACGCCCTCGGGGCGTGCGGCCACGCGCTCCCGCCGGGCGCGGCGGCCCTTCGCGCGGTACCCCTGGCGGACGACGTTGCGGACGACCGTCGCGAGCCAGCCGCGCAGACCGCCCTCGGACCGCGGCGGGTGCTCGAGGGCCGCCACGAACGTCTGCTGGACGACGTCGTCGACGTCGGCGTCGCCGGTCACCAGCTGCCGGGCGAGGCCCCGCACGAAGCCCTCGTGGGCGAGCAGCGTCTCGACGTCGGGGGGGCCGGAGGCCGTCATCCCCCCCATGATGCCGTGGGACCCGGATCCGGTTCACGGGCCGCCGTTCGCCCGGGCGGCGACGGTCAGAACCTCGCCCGGTCGACGATCCGCGCGCGCTGGGCGGCGTACTCCTCCGGGGTCAGGAGCCCCTCGTCGCGGGCCCGGTCGAGGCGCGCCAACCGCGCCCTCAGCGCTTCGACGGGGTCCGACGACGTGCGCCCGGGCGGAGCGCCGGCGGAGACCCCCGTGGGCAGGAGCTGCCGCCGCAGCCCGGCGCCGTACACCGCGCAGACCGCGAAGAGCCCGCCGAACGACTTCACCCCGCCGGAGAGGAAGAACCCGGAGGCGCCGCGAAGGTCGAGCCACGGCCCCACCACGAACGCGACCGGGACCAGCAACGCGCAGAACCAGACGAGGCCTCGGGTCGCGCGCCGCAACCCCTCGTGGGGCGCCGGCCGGACCTGCGCGACCGCGAGCCCGGCCAGCACGAGGACGCCGATCCCGGCGATCACGATGGGCCAGAACGTGTCCGGCAAGGCGTCGTCGACCACGAGCCCGACCCACGACCGCGACCGCTCGAGAGGGAGGAGGAACGCGGCGAAGACGGCCAGCCCCGCCCCCGCGGTGACGAACGCGCCCCGCCGGCTCGCCGGGTCGCGCGCGAGCAGGTCGGACGTCGCGGCGATCGTCGCGATCGCGAGGGCGGTCACGACCACCGGCAGGGCCGCGAGCACGCCCGGGCCCACCTCGATCGGGAACGCGCCGTCCCCCAGCGCGATCCAGATCGCGGACGTCACCGACGCGGTGACGACCCACGCCAGCGGGCGACTGCGCGGGTCGATCCACGCCAGCGCCGCGACGGCCAGGGCGAAGACCGCCGGCAGGACGAGCCCGACGTCGGACCGCGTCGGGAGATCGCGGAACAGCTCCCACGGCCAGCGGGGGCGCCACCCGCGGGCGTGCTCCGTGCCCCAGATCGGCAGGAGCGCGGAGGCGAACGCGACGACGACCGCGACCGTGACCCAGACGCTCTTCGCCCCGTCCGCCCCGCCGGACCCGACGCCGGAACCCGCGCCGGGCCGGTCCTCGCCGGGCCCATGCCGGTACGACCGTCCACAGTGCCGGCACCGGACGGCCCCGTCGTCGCCGTCGGTCCACGCCACCTTGCCGCACAGCTTGCAGGTCGTCTCCACCGTCGCGCCTCCCGCGGGGAGGGTACCACGGGGCCGCCCGATTCAGGGCCGTGCGGGCCTTGCGTCGGCGGAGAGGCGCTTGGCGAGCACGACGCTCTCGTAGACCTTGCCCGGCCATTGGACGCGGTCCACGATCGCGTAGCCGCGCGCCGTGTAGAGCGCGATCAGGTGCGCCGCGGGGCGCGCGGTGTCGCCCACGACCCACGCCGCGCCCGTCGCGCGCGCGCGGGCCTCCGCCTCGTCCATCAGCGCGGCGCCGATGCCCTGCCCTTGCACGTCGGGGTCCACGGCGAACTGCTCGAGGACGACGACGTCGTCGCGGCGGCACCACGCGGCCTCGGACGCCGGGTCGGGCCCGTGGAACGCGAGGGTGCCCACGAGCCGACCGTCGAGCTCGGCGACGAGGCACGCCCCGCGCCGGGCGCGGCGCGCCGTCACGTCGTCGCCCTGGTCCACCGCGGTGTAGTTGAGGCCCATCGCGGCGAGCCGGGCGTACGCGCGGTGCAGCAGCGCGGTGATCGGCGCGACGGGCTCGTCGGGACGGAGGAGGCGGAGCGTCAGGGGCACGCCGCGAGCCTACTTCACGGGCGGCGCCTCCGCCGCCGCGGGCACGACCTCGAGCACCTCGCCCTCGTGCACGAAGACGACCCGCGCCCCGAGGGCGAGGATGCGCGCCACCTCGTCGGAGGCCGCCGCGAGCGCGAAGTACCGCGGCGAGAACGCCTCGACCGCCACCGGCGCCTTCGTCCCGTCCCACGACGTCTCGACGAAGCGCCCCTTGGCGTCGCGACGAAACGTCCGGCCCGCGACGGTCCGCAGCACGCCGCCGGCGTCGCCGACCGACGTCGCGTCCTTCGCGTCGCGCAGGGCGCGCGACGTCTCGGCATCGTTCGCCGGCACCATCGACACCGGCGGGCGGGTGCGGAGGAACGCCGACCGCGAGGGCGCGCCGCGGTCGTAGCGGTGGTACAGGCCGGACGCGAGCGCGCCGACCGCGGTCGAACCCACGCGGCCGAGCGCGAGGTCGTCCGCGGCGTCCCACGCGCCCTTCGAGACGCAGTAGTCCGTGTCGCGGTGGGCGGCGTCGATCAGCCGGCGGAGGGCCTGCTCGCCCACCTTCCACGACGAGCCCCCGGCACGGTACAGGGCCAGCAGCCCGACGTCCCACGCGAGCGCGTCCGCCGGGCCCATGGGCGCGGCCTGCGGCGGCAGCGCGCGCTCGACGACGGCCGCCGCTTCGGTGTTGGTGAGTCCGCGCACCGTCACGCCGAGCAGCAACTCGACCGCCGCGCCCGTCGGGTCCCCCGCGACACGCCCCGTCTCGGCCCACGCGAGGACGGCCTCGAGCGACGCGGGGATCCACTCCCCCTCGCCGTCGAACGCCGACGGTCGGCCCTGGCGCCACGCCGCCGCCGCGACCCGCCACGCCGACTCGAACGCGAGCGCCGCGGCCGCCGTCGCCTCGGGGTCGCCGAAGCCCCCGTCGGCGGCCTGCCCCGCACGCAACGCCGCCAACGCACGGGCCGACGCCGCCCGGACGCTCGTGGAGCCGGTCATGCCGTACAGCTCGACGAGCGCCAACGTGGCGTACGCGTGATCGAGGAGGCCCGTCGCGGCGCCGCGGTCCCCGACGAACCCGTCGACGGCCTGTGCGGCCACGAGGAACCGCATCGCGCCGCCCACGGCTCGGCCGAACCGTCCCTCGCTGCGCTGCGTGTACCCCGCGCAGAGGAAGGCCGCCAACGCGCGAGAGGTCGCGCCCACGCGGCGCGTGGGTCGCGCCGCCGCCGCGCCGGTCGCGACGTCGTCGGCCCGAGGCTGGCCGTCGCACCAACCGCGTGCATCCCGCGCGTCCCAGCCGCCGTCCGGCGCCTGGTGGGCCGAGAGCCAACGTAGCGCGGCCTCGATCGCGTCATCGGTTCGCCTGCCGCCGCCGCCCCCACGGAGATTGCGGTGCCCGCCGCGGCCCTGGAAGGCCGCGCCGTTCCCGGAGCCCCCGATGCCGATCAGCCCGTTGTTCGTGGGCCCCTCGGACGGTTGGGGTCGAACGCCGCCGCTGATCCCGACGACCGGCTGGGACGGAAGGTCTCCATCGCTTTCGGTGTCGTCGCCCGGCGCGGCGTCCCGGACCGTCGGTGTGGCGCCGACGACGGCGACGTCGCGCTCGACGACGAGCCCCGACGTGTACGGCGTGACGATGGCGTGGCGCGTCGCGATCCGCGTCACCTCGTCCACCAGCTCGGCGTTGTGGCCCCGCAGACGCAGTTCGTCGAGCAGGTACGCGACCTTCCGATGGGCCCACAACCGCGGGAGCAGGTCGGGGCCCGACGCCTCCGCGAAGGTCACGGTGTACGGCAGCGAGAGCTCCTGCCCCCCCACGCGGCCCTTCAGCGTCACGACGCGAGGCCCGGCGGTCGCGTACCGCCCGAACACCACGACCTGCTCGCCCGCGAACAGGTCCGGGAGCCGGTTCGGGTAGACGTCGTGGACGCCGCCGCCGAAGTCCACCGTGACGTCCGTGAGGACGGGCCGGTCCACCTTGCGGAAGAAGCGTCCGGTGGCGACCTCGATGCTCTCGCCCGCGCCGACGTACTCCCGCGCGCCGCCGCTCTCGCCCGAGATGCGGTCGAGCAACGGCACGTCGAGGCCCGCGCCGACGCCGAACGTGAAGATGCGCGCCTTCGACGCGTTCCGCGCGGCGACGCCGCGCACCAGCCGCGCCGTGTCGGTCTCGCCGACCGTCGGCTCGCCGTCCGTCAGGAACACGATCATCGGCAGCCGCTCGGCGGACCGAAGCCTCAACGCCTCCGCGAGCGCCCCGTCGATGTTCGTGCCCCCCTCGGCCGACAGGCCGTCGAGCCACGCGACGGC
>JAEUHO010000220.1 GCA_016795345.1 Planctomycetia bacterium
CGGCGGACCGCGGCCGCGCCGTGGGCGAGCAGCCGCCCGTGGAGCTTCACCGCCGCGCCGATCGGCCCGCGGGGGGACCGCGCGGCCGGGGGGCCGCCGGGCCTCGCGTGCCGCGCGCCGGGATGCGTCGCGGGCGGGGCGGGGAGGGAGAGGGCGGGCGTCACGTCAGAAGTCGAACTCGACGCTGACCTCGAGCGAGCGGCCGCGCTCGGGCGCGACGTCCTTGGTGAAGGACGAGTGGAGCCGGATCTCCTTGTCGAGCAGGTTGGTGCCGGTGAGCCGCAGCGTGAGCCCGCGGTCGCAGGGCAGGCAGAAGCGCCAGGCGATCGACGCGTCGAGGCGCGTGTACGCGTCCGTCGGGAGCTCGAACGCCGCCGTGCGGTCCTGCTCGAAGGCGTGCTGCAGGTCCACGCGCGCCGAGAGGGTCGGCGAGCGCCAGACGACCGCGCCGCCCACGCGGTAGGGGGCGATGCGCGGGAGCGGGTCGTCGAGGTCGAGGTCCTGCGCGCGGACCGCGTCGGCGAGCGCCTCGACGTCGAGGCCGCGGGTCGCGTCGCCGAGGACGTGGAAGACCACCTTCGCCTCGACGCCGACGAACTCGGCCTCGTGCCCGACGTAGTCGAAGATCTCGAGGCCCGAGCCGACGTCGATGACGCCGGTGGGCTCGAGCGCGATGTACTCGAGGTACCGCTGGTAGAAGACCGTGGCGGCGGCGGACACGCGCGGGCCGTCCGTGCGGTAGGAGAGGTCCACGCCGACGGAGCGCTCGAGGTCGAGGTCCGGGTCGCCGACCTCGTAGGTCTCGGTGGCGATGTGGGGGCCGTCCGCGTAGAGCTCGCTCGCGGTCGGGGCGCGCGAGGCGTACGCGCCCGAGAGCGCGACGACGGTGGACGCGCTCGGCTGCCAGCGGAGGCCCGCGGAGAGGCTCGGCGCGAAGAACGTCTCGTGGCCGACGGAGTCCACGTCGGTCCCCTCGGCGCGCGCGCCGAGCTCGAGGTCGAGGCAGCCCGTGAGCGGGCGCCGTTCGGTCACGAACACGGCGAACGACGTCGTCTTCGCGAAGGGGAGCAGGGCCTCGTCGCCGGTGACGGAGAGGTCGGCGTAGCCGCCCTGGAGGCCGATGGCGCCCTCCCAGCAGCCCCACGGGCAGTGGGCGACCTCGACGCGGCCCTCGACGGCCTGCTGCTCGAAGATCGTGCCCGCGTCCGGGCCCTCGAACTCGGTGTGCTCGTAGTCGCTGTAGCCGACGGCCCACGCGATCGAGCGCGCGCCCCCGAAGGGCGCGTCCCAACGGCCGCGCGTGTCGAGGCGCAGCCGCTCGAGCTCGATGTGGACGTCGGGCTCGTTGGGCAGGCCGTAGTCGGTGTCGAACCAGTCGATCGACGCGCCGTAGAAGCCGCGGTCGACGGTGTACGCGCCGCCGACGGACCCGCCCGCGGCCTTGGCGTAGGAGTTCGGCAGCGTGTCGCGGGCCTCGCCGGCGCCCGACGGGTTGCCCTCCTCGTCGAGGAGCTGCTGCGACTTCGCGAAGCCGGGGATGTCGAGGTCCTCGCTCTCGCGCGCGAACCCGCGCGCCTGCCAGCTGAAGCAGCCGGTCTGGCCGCGCAGCGCGG
The DNA here is from genome assembly GCA_016795345.1 of Planctomycetia bacterium. GTDB lineage: Bacteria > Planctomycetota > PLA2 > PLA2 > JAEUHO01 > JAEUHO01. The sequence continues at coordinate 1,614 of JAEUHO010000220.1, forward strand.
CGAAGCCGGCCCGCTGCTCGTCGGCCGAGCCCCAACCGCCGCCGACGCGGCCCGCGACCACCTGGCCGACCGGCGCCTCGGGGATGCGGCCGTCGTCGAGGTAGACGAGGCCGCCGATGGCGTTGGCGCCGTAGCGCAGCGTCGCGGGGCCGCGGAGGATCTCGACGCGCTCGATGCTCGACGGGTCCACGGGGACCGCGTGGTCGTCGCTCAGGCCGGCGACGTCGAGGGTCGAGACGCCGTTCTCGAGCACGCGGACGCGGTCGCCGCCCTGGCCGCGGATGACGGGGCGGCCGGCGCCCGGCGCGAAGCCGCTGTTGGTGACGCCCGGCTCGCGCAGGAGCGTGGCGCCGAGGCTCGCCTCGGCCGTGGCGCGCAGCCGTTCGCCGCTGACGGTGCCGACGGGTTGCAGCGACTCGAGGGCCGTGACGGGCCCGATGGGGGACGCGGAGCGCACGGGCGTGCGGAGGCTGTCGGTGACGAAGACGTCGGGCAGGACCTCGACCTCGGCGGGCGCCGGGCGGGGCGGCGGTGCGGCGGGGGGAGGCGGCGCGTCGGCGGCGAAGCCGCGCGGGGGGGCGAGGACGCTGGCGGGAAGGAGGACGAGGGCGGGAAGGAGCCAAGGGCTCCGCCGCGGCGAAGAACGGGTCACGGGGTGCGCTCCGAAGCGGCGCCGCGGGGGCGGGGCGCTCGCTGAGGTCTCGGTGGGTCCCTCGCCCGGAGGCGAGGGTCGGCGGACCGGCGTGCCGCGGACGAGCGGCAGGGACACCGGGAGCCGAGGCGTCGGGCCGGCGGGAGACCGCGGGCCCGAAGGGCTACGACCGAGGGAGCGTGGGGGGGCCGCGGGCGAGGCCGGGCTCGAAGCGAGGCGCCGACGACGGCGCGACGAACGGCGTCGGAGCGCGGGGCGTGCCCGCGGCGGCCGGCGTGAGGGCGACGACGACGGCCGGCGCGTCGACGGCGCCGGCGGCGAACGCGCACAACGTGCACGTGCCCGCGTCGTGGTCGTCCGGGGCGGACGGGGCGTCGTCGCCGCCCCGCGGGTGCGAGGGCGCATCGCCGTGCGCGTCGCCGTGCCCATCGTCGTGCCCCTCGTCGGGGGCGTGCCGGTGGCCGTGGCAGCAGCGAGGCGACGCGCCGGGAGCGCCGGCCCGGCAGGTGTCGTGGCCGTGCGGGGCGCCGGCCGCGCACGTCCCGCAGCCGACGTGGGCGAGGGCGGCCGCCTGCACGCCGATCCACGCCACGAGCGCGAGGCACGCGACGACCCCACGCGCGAGGGCGCGGGGCAGTGCGGCGCGGCGACGGACCGAGGGCGCGGCCATGGATAACCACGTTATACGGGCGCCCCCCGCCCCCCGCAAGGCGCCCGACGGTCTCCCCCGGTGACGCCACGACCGCGTGGCGTCCCATCGCTGCGTCGGCCAGAATCGCGGGCGTCGCGCCGCGCACCCCGTGACCGGTGCCATGGGCCCCGTCGCGGACCTCCGACGCCCGGCAGTGGGGGGGCCCATGACCGTCTACGACCCGCACGTGATCGATCAGATCCACACGGACGCGGCGAAGCGCCGCGTGTACCTCGGGATCGTGATCCCCGGGCCGCTCACGCTGGAGCGCGCGCTGATCGACGCGCTCACGGCCAAGGTGAACCGATACGCGAAGTTCGTGGCCTCGGGGGACCTGCACGCCAAGCACCCGGAGCTCCGGGCGTTCACGCCGTACATCGAACTCGCCCACGCGGGCGGCGTTCCGGAGCAGGTCGCCGGGCTGGTCCAGCGGCTCGGGCCTCAGCTCACCGCACGGGGGATCGGGTTGACGACCGTGGATCTCGACCGGGTCGCCGACGCGTGAGGTGAGGGCGCCGAGGCCTCCCGGGCGCCGAGGTTCCCCCACGGCGCTCGATCCTCCGTCGGAGGGGCCGTGCGGACACCCGCATCGCGTCCGACGCGCGACGCCGAGCTCGGCCGGGCTACGTCGAGCGGCGCAGCGCCATCGACGTGATCCCGCCGGCCACCACGGCCACGGCCCCCCACCACGGGGAGTCGACGAACGCGGCGAAGAGGCTGATCAGGCAGACGAAGCCCGCGGCGTTCGCCAACGACGCCCACAGGTGTCGCACGGGCCACGGGTCGCGGCGTGTTGCGGGGCGGCGCGGCGGGCCCGGGCGCGGCGGCGCGGGCGCCTCGTGCCCGTCGGGCTGCGGGCCTCCCTCGGCGCTCGAACGCGGCGTCGTGGTGTCCATGCGCAGGGTCCCCTCGTCCGGCCCCTTCGATCAGCGCGAGCGCTTCCGGGGGCCCTTGGGCTTCGCCGGCGTGGCCTTCGCGCCCGCCGTCCGCTTCGCGCGCGCGGCGCGTTGCCGCTGCGCGTCGGCCTTGAGCACCACGGCGCCCTTCGCCTTCGGGTCGAGGCGCACCTTCGCGGCGTCGAGGGCCGCCGCGATCAGCGTCTCGATCTCCGGGCGGTCGAAGGCCTCGATCGCGTCCACCTCGACGTAGCGGACCGCCTTGCCGCTGCCGCGGAGCAGCTTGCCCGGGTCCGCCTTCGCGAGCGCGGGACCGCCGTTGAGGAACAGGTTCACGCGGTCCGGGTAGATGGCGACGCCGGCCACGCCGCCCGCGCCGGCCTCGGTCGGCGAGTACGAGAACACGAGCGACCCCTGCCGCTCGTACACGTAGACGAGCTCCTTCAGGCCGGGCAGGCGGGCGCGCAGCTTCGCGCGCAGGGCCTTCCCGAGGCGCGCGATCGGGGCGTCGTACGTCGCGAACCAGGCCGCGAGCTGCGTCTCGGGGTCCGTCATGGAGGTGCTCCGTGCGGGGCTGCGCGCGGAACCCTAGCGGGCCGCCGAGGCGCCGTCCACGGAGGGACTCCCGTCCCGGGCCGGGCGGCGTCCTGTCGCCGGAGGCCTCGGAGGTTCCTTCCGTGGACGCTGCATGGGCGCCCGGGCCGCGGACCGAGTAGGGTGACCCACGTTCCCTCCGGGAGCCGGATGGTGCGCCGCGTCCTCGTTCCCTCGATCGTGCTCGCGTTCGGCGCGCTCCTCGGCGCTCGCAGCGCCGCCGCGGGGGACGCGCCGGTCGAGCCCGCCGCCGCGTCTCCCTTGCGGATCGCGTTCCAGGGGCGGACGTCCGGCGCGGGCGAGCCGCCCGACGCGCTCGTCTCGGTCGTGTACGTCGCGGAGCGACCGAGCGCCGTCCACGGCCCCACGACGACGTCGCTCGAGATCCACCGCCGCCCTGCGCGCCGGGCGCTCCCGGACGACCTCTTCATCGTCCGGACGGTGATGACCACGGCGCTCGCGTTGACGTCGGCTCAGGTGGTGCGGACCGACCGCGGCGAGGAGACCACGACCCGGCTCGAGGTGGTGGGCGGGCGCCTGCAGGTGGACGGGACGAGTCTGGAGGTGGGGAGCGGCGCGTTCTCGCCGGAGCTCCCGACGATCACGGGCGTCGCGTCCCTCGCGGGCGTCGCGCTCGAGTTCGCCCGTGGACGCCTCGCGACGTCGTCGGTGCAGGTGCTGTCGTTCGACCCGCTCCGCATCCGGCGCGCGGAGCTCAGGCTCGACCGACCGGCCGCGGGCGACGGGCGCTCCGTTTCGGTCGTCGAAGGCGAGCAGGTGACGGCGGTCGTCGGGCTGGTGCGCGGGACGGGCGCCGGGTCGGGCTGGATCCCGCGCTTCGTCGAGGATCCGGGCCGTCGCGAGCGCGTCGACGTCGATCCCGCGTCGGTCCTCGATCCCCTCGCGGACCGTCCCGCGGCGGCGGACACGCCCGAACGACACCTCGTCGTGTTGCTCGACGCCCACCTGCGCGGCGACGCGGTCGCCTTCGCCGGCCTCCTCGACGCCGGCGAGATCGCGTCGCGCATGGCACGACGGCTCTCGATGTCGGCGGAGACCGCGGCTCGACAGGTGACGGCGCAGGTTCAGCGGACGCTGCCGGCGCCCGTCGGCGCGGTCGAAGGGGGCTTCGAGGCGACGGCGTTCGCGTCGTGGGGCGCGTCCGGCGCGAGCGTTCGACCGGTGGGCGAGGGTCGCGTCGAGGTGGACCCTCGGCTCGGGGGCGTGCTCGTCCTCGAACGCCGCGGCGACGGGCTGCGCGTCACGGACGTCGTCACGCCGGAGGAGTGTGCGCTCGATGCACGGCGCCCGATGTGGACCGCGAAGATGGTCGGCGTCCGCACCGTGATGGCCGCCCTGCTCGGGGACGCCGAGCTGTTGCGGGCCTCGCTCGACGACGGCGTCCCCTCGGGCGACCCGAGCGTCCCGACGCCGCGGTGGGTGAAGGTGCTCCAGCGGATGCGGCTCGACCGCGAGCTCGGCTCGGTCGAGCGCATCGCCACCGCGCACCGGCTCCTCGGGGGCATGACCCAGGCGAACGTCGACGATCCGCACGAGCTGACGTTCCTCGACGCGATCACCGTCCGGGTGCGACCGCTCGCCGACGGGACGTGGCGCGTCGTGGACGCGTTCGCACGGTAGCGCGAACCGCGGTCACCCCGCGCCGCCGGGCTCGCCGCGGGGAGCCCCGACCCCCGGCCCGGAGCGCCGCCCGGGACCCCGGGGCCCCGACGTCGTCCGACGCCGCTCCCGATCGTGCTGGCATTCTGATAGCGATCGATCGGAGCCCGCCCGTGCCCCAAGTCCTCGTCCGAGGCCTCAGCGCCGCCGTGCTGGCGCGCCTCAAGGCCCGCGCACGCCGCCACGGGCGCTCCCTGCAGGCCGAGCTCAAGACGATCCTCGATCTCGCCGCCGACCGCGACGTGCTCGACGCCCGGGTCGTGGCGGATCGCATCCGCCGGTCCTTCGACGGCCGACGCCGCTCCGACAGCGGCTCGGCCCAGGCCGAGGACCGCCGGCGATGAGCGTGTTCGTCGTGGACGCGAGCGTCGCGCTGAAGTGGTACGTCCCCGAGGTCCACTCCGAGGACGCGCTCCGTCTCCTGCGCCGTGGGAACGAGTTCCACGTCCCGACCTCTTCTTCACGGAGGCGGGGAACCTCCTCTGGAAGAAGGTGAACCGGGGCGAGCTGACCGGCGCCGTGGGCCACCGGATCGCGTGTGCCCTCCGAGCGGTGCCCGAAGAGGTCCACGCGACCGCCGACCTGCTGGAGGGCGCCCTCGAGCTCGCGATGCGCCACGGCTGCACGGTGTACGACGCCCTCTACGTCGCGCTCGCCGTGGCGGAGGATCTCCCCCTCGTGACGGCCGACCGGCGCCTGTTCCGGAGGATGGCCAAGACGCCCTTCGCGCCCCACGTTCGCTGGGTGGAGGACCCCTCCCTGGCGGCGTGAGGTCCGGGTAGAACGACCGCGTGGCGACGCGCCGTCCCCGAACGTCCCGCCGGCTCGCCCCGGGCCTCGCGTGCCTCGCGATCGGGGCCGCGCTCGTCGCGCGGGGCGCCCCGTCGCGGACCGCACGCGCCGCCGACGCGCCGGCGCCGCCGCCGGCCGCCGCGCCCACCGAGATGAGGAGCAAGGGCGACGAGGCCGCGGCCGCGTGGTTCGCGGGGCCGGTGGGGGAGCTCTCGATCGAGCTCGAGCCCGTGGACGCGGCCGCCCTGCGCGCGTCGCCGCGCACGTACGTCGCGTGTCGCCTCCGGGAGGGCGCCGACGCGCACGAGCGCGTCGCCGTGAAGCTCAAGGGCGCCGCGGGCAGCTTCCGCCCCCTCGACGAGCAGCCGTCGTTCACCCTCGCCTTCGAGCACTTCCGCGACGGGCCGCGGTTCCACGGCCTCGGGAAGCTGCACCTCAACGCGTCCGTGCAGGACGACACGCGCCTCCACGAGGCGCTGTGCGCCGACCTCTGCGACGCCGCCGGCGTGCCCGCGCCGCGCGTCACCCACGCGCGGGTGCGCCTCGACGGCCGCGATCTCGGCCTCTACGTCGTCAAGGAGGGCGTCGACAAGCGGTTCCTCGCGCGCCACTTCGACCCCGCGAACGGCAACCTCTACGACGGCGGCTTCTGCACCGACGTCGACGGCGAGCTCGAGAAGGACGCCGGCAAGGGTCCCGACGACCGTCGCGACCTCGCCGCGCTCGTCGCCGCGTGCCAGGAGCCCGACCTCACGCTCCGCCCCGCGCGCCTCGAGGCCGTGCTCGACGTCGAGGCCTTCCTCGGGTTCGTCGCGCTCGAGCGCATGCTCGGCCACTGGGACGGCTACGCGACGAACCGCAACAACTACCGCCTCTACCTCCGCCCGCCCGGCGTCGCCGTGTTCCTGCCCCACGGCATGGACCAGGTCTTCCAGGACCCCGAGGCCTCGGTCCTCGACCCGTGTGTCGGCCTCGTCGCCGACGCGGTCCTCGCCGTGCCCGCCTTCCGCGCCCGCTACCGCGCGCGCCTCGCCGCGCTGCTCCCGCTCTTCGACGCCGAGCGGAGCCTCCTCCCGCGGCTGCGCGCCCGGCTCGCGCGCCTCGCGCCCGCCGTGACGGCGCTCGGCCCCGACGCCGCCGCCGCGCACGCCGAACGCGTCGCCGACCTCGAGGCGCGCCTCGTCGCGCGCGCCGCGAGCCTGCGCGAGCAGGTGAAGCGCCCCGACCCGCAGGGCCTCGAGTTCGACGCGAAGGGCCGCGCGTTCGTCGCCGGCTTCACCCCGCGCGTGGACGAAGGCGAGGCGACCCTCGAGCAGGAGGACCGCGCCGGCCGCCGCGCGTACGGCCTCCGCGTCGCGCCGGGCGCGTCCGTCGTCGCGTCGTGGCGCCGTCGCGTCGTGCTGCCCAAGGGCCGCTACACGCTCGAGGGCGCCCTCGCCCTGAGGAACGTGACGCCGCGCCGCGACGCCGAGGGCTCGGGCGCGGGGCTGCGCCTCTCCGGCGGCGTGCGCAAGGGCGGCGCCTCCGGGTCCGCGCCCTGGAAGGCCGCGACGCTCGACTTCGAGGTCCTCGAGGCCCTCGCGTCCGTCGAGCTCGTGGCCGAGCTGCGCGCGACGTCGGGCGAGGCCTGGTGGGCGGTGGACGCCTTCCGGCTCGTGCGCCGCGCCGCGATGTAGGCGCGCGGCGCTCCCTCGGGACGGGGCCCCGCGGGCGGCCCGGGCCCGCGCCGGGAGAGGTCGAGGGTTCGGGACCGC
>JAEUHO010000226.1 GCA_016795345.1 Planctomycetia bacterium
CACGTCGGTGGCACCCGCAGGCGCCGCGACGATGGCGGAACGCAGGTAGCCGCGCGGGTCCTTCGCCTGCGCCGGATCGGGGTGGGCGCTGACACGCACGGTCCCCGCGGGTGCGCTCGCACCCTCCAGGTCGAACGCTCCGCGGGCGTCGGTCCGGACCCGGCGGTACGGCGCCGGCCCCTCCGTCGCGACGATCCAGCCCTCGACCGGCTCGTCGTCCGGCCCGACGACGTGCCCCGCGACGCGGGCACCCCGCGCGAGCGTCACGACGACGTCCCGACGACCGCTCGCGACGATGATCGGCTCCGACGGCGGCAGCCAGGGCGCGCCGGCATCGACGGAGAGCGCATGGTCTCCGACGGCGAGTCCGTCGATGCGGAACGTGCCATCGGCGCCCACCTGGACCGAAGCCGGCATCCGGCCCGGCGTCGCGACGGTCTCGCCCGGAGCCCCCACTTCCCACGCGGAGACCAGCGCGCGGACGGCCGCGCCGCGAGGATCCACGACGCGTCCCTCGATCACGAGGCCGGCGGCGACACGGAACGTCGCGGGTCCCGTCCCGCGGTCCTCCGCCATCAGGCGGAGCGGCGGTGTCGGGAGCAGGGCTCCATCCAGCGTCCGGACCGAAGTCACCCAGACGGAGTCGCCCGGTGCCGACGGAGCCTCGAGGTCGATCGAGGGCCCCTCGACGACGACGTCGGAGCCGATCCAACCGCCGGAGCTCGCTTGCCAGATCCGCAGCGTCGCGCCACCGACGGGCCTTCCGTCCGGGGCGAGGAGGACCCCCACGATGCGCGCCGGAGGGCGCCGATCGCCCACGACGAGGTGTACGTCGCGGGCTCCAGCCGCGACGACGCGGGCCTCACCCGCGCCCGAGACCTCGAAGCGGTACGTGCCCGGGGGTACTTCGACCTCGAACGTCCCATCATCGCCGGACGCGGCCGTGTACGGTCCGCGGCCGACGTCGGAGCCATCGACCGGCCGGTACTCGATGCGGACCCGGGGACGCGGCGCGCCGCCCGCGTCGGTCACGCGACCGCCGATCGTCCTCCGCGGCTCGACGACGATCTCGCTCCCGCCGTGGGCACCGTCGGGTCCGAGGTCGCGCCGCGGCCACGTCGTCCCCGACGCGGGACGGCGGCCGGCGGCGCGGAGCTCGACCGTCCCGACGTCGAAGGCCCGCGACTCGAATCGACCGTCGGCGTCGAGGACGCCATCCGCGACCCAACGACCGTCGTTCGCGACGACCTCGACGACGCCGCGGACCGGCACGCCGTCCGCGTCGCGGACGCGACCGCTCAGGACGCAACCGCCCGTGCAGCGCAACACGAGGCCCGTGGCGTCGCGCTCGCGGAGGTCCACCCCGACGCGTCGCTCCGACCGACGCGCGCCGACCGTGGCCTGGACGGCGACGTCGGCGGTCGGCGACAGCGGTCCGATCCGGAACGTGCCGTCCGCGCCGGACCGCGTGGCGGTGGGAAGCCGGAAGCGCGCGTTCGCCCCCATCACCTCCGGGACTTCGCGTTCGCTCCCCGCGACGACGAGCGCGTCGGCCACCGGGACCCCGCCCGCGTCGACGACGGTTCCGGCGACGAACCGCCCGGCAACGACCGGCACCTCGATCTCCGCGTCCCCCTCGCGCAACGACACCTGCGTCGGGGCGAACCCGTCGCCGGACGCGTCAGGTGGCGCCGCCACCCCGTGGGGCCGGGGTCGCGGGACGTGCGTGTCGGACCAGGCCATCACCCCGGCGGCGCCCGGCGGCTGGTCGTCGAATCGGAATCGCCCGTCCGCGTCCGCGCGGACGACGGCGGACCACCCGTCGTCGTCGGCGTAGCCGTCGATCGCCACCGTGGCTCCCGCGACGGGGGCGCCTCCGGCTGCGACGACCCGACCGCGGAGGGTCCGTGCCGGCCGGACGCGGAGCTCGATCGGCGTCGCACGGGCCGCGGCGAGCCGGACCCCGAGCAACTGCCCAGGGACGGGAACGAAGCCCCTCGCCCGGGCGGTCGCGCGGGTCACGCGAGCTGCCGGCAGGCCGTCGATGCGCCAGCGGCCGCCCGCGTCGCTGATCGTGCGGACGGTCCACGAAGCGAGCGGCGCGTCGGGGTCGGCCCGCAGCTCGAGGACCACCTCGGCCGCGCCGACGGCCGCGTCGGAGACATCGTGCACGGTCCCTTCCGCGGACGCCGCGTCGCTTGCGTCCAGCAGGAACCGCCGCTCGCCGTCCCAGGCCCGGGGAGTTTCCACCCGGATCGACCGCGCGGGCGTGGTCACGTGCACGTGGAACGGCCCGTCGGGTGCTGCGAGCGTGAACGTCCCGTCCTCGGCCGACGTGCCGACGCTGACGACGGCTGGGTCTTCGATCCGTCGCGGGCCGGGCCCCGCGAACCTGACCCGGGCGACGACGCCGAGGCCCGCCACGTCCACGACGCGCCCGCGCAGCGTCCGCCCCGGCACGACGTGCAACCGCACCACACGCCCGAGTCGTTCGCCGACCCGCACCCCCACGGACGACCCCACGTCCGGCGCCGCGGGAATCGCCGTGACCGTGTACCCCGCGGACATCCCGAGGCCCTGCAGCCGGAACCGGCCGCCGGAGTCGGTCGTGGCCCGCGCGACGACCACGGACTCGGGCGTGGACACTCCCCACGTGCGTCCACGGTCGTCGACGCCGTCGTCCGCGACGGGCTGCCGTGTCGCGAGCACCACGACGCCGTCGCGTCCACGACCCGCCGCGTCGGCGACAACGCCGTCGATCCACGCGACGCCGTCGGCCGGGGCCGAGCCGCCACGATCGTCGCCCGCGGATCGTGACGGGGCCGCCGCCAGTGCCGGCGCGGCGGGGATCGGCCCGGACGGGTCCGTCACGGCTCGCGCGTCGCCGACCTCGCCGCGTACCGGCATCGGCGCGTCCCACCCGAGCCACGCACCCCCGATCGAGAGGGCCAGCGTCGCCGCGGCCGCCGTCGCGAGGCCCACGCCTGCGACGGTCCACCCGACATTCGGTACGTCCGCGGCGGACCGCGTGGCCCAGGGGACCAACGCGGAGGCCCAGGCACGCCGGCCACCGGGCCTCGCGTCGAGGGCGTCCCGCAGCCGCTCCAACCCCCGTCGCAGATGCGAGCGGACCGTCGCGACGGGTACGCCGTCTTCCGCCGCGATCGCCCGAGGGGGTTGGCCATCGAGGTACCGGCGGGTGATCGCCCTGCGGTACGGTTCGTCCAGCGCTCGGACCGCCCGCAACAGGGCCTCCTGCAGTTCCAGCCGACCGACCACGTCGTCCGTGGGCGGCGTCCCCTCGGGCCGTGCGGCCCGCCGCGCGCGCTTCACCGCCCTCCGCTCGCCGCGGATCGCGCGGCGAGCGAGGTTGCGGACCACCCCGGCGAACCACCCTCGCGGGTCCCGCGCTGCGGCGGCGGGCCGCCGCAGGACGGCGAGCCACGCCTCCTGCATCACGTCGTCGGCGAGGGCCGCGTCGCGGAGCAGATGCCGCGCAAGCCGACGCATGGCGTCGGCCCGGGCGAGGAGTGCGGGGAGCGAGGGCGGGGTGTCCACGGCAGCGAGGCTTCCATGAGTACGTGCCCGCTCCGCTCGTTTCGACGGCGCCGCGCCGCGAGGCCCGGCGGCCGGCACCCGGGGTCAGTGGATCAGGGTGGCGCCGAAGTCGGGACTGCGGCCGGCGCGGACGTCGGCCGTCCACGCGTCGAGCCTCCCGCGCTCCATCTCCCAGAACCCGCGGATCCGTTCGAAGTAGGCGATCGCCGCGTCCCGTTCGCCACGCTCGATCAGCTCGCGCGCGAGGCTCGGGTTCGGGCCGAACGAATCCAGTTGCGGACTGCCCGGCGTGTCCCCCGCCAACAACAACTGCGCCTTCGCCGTCTCGACGTCGCCCCGGCGCAGCGCCACGAGCCCGAGCACCATGTGCCCGTCGTGGAGCGCATTGCCGAGGTTCCAGCACCGCGACTGACGCTCGGCGAGGTCGAGCAACTCGCGCGCGTATGCTTCGGCGTCCTCGAGGCTCCCGAAGTAGACCGTCGTCTTGGCCGCGTCCGCCAGCGCGTAGTACCGGTCCTGCGGCGTCCGCGCAGCCCGAAGCTCCGCCATCGCGACGGCGTAGTCCTCGGACGTGAACCGTGACTCGTACCGCGGGACGGATCGCCCCCAGATGGCCCAAACGGCGACGAACACGCAACCGGCTTGGCCGGCGATCGTCAACACGACCAGGCACGCCGCGGCCACGCGGGCGAACAGGGGGCGTTCCAGGGGCGGCGCCATCGTCTCCATCCGCGTCCCAGGATACCGCGGTGCACGGCGGGACGCCGCCCCCGCGGACGGTCCCTTCGGCCGGGGGAGGCGAGCGACTACCATCGGGGGTCCCCCGACGGAGCCCCCCGTGAAGAAGATCCTGATGGTGATCGGCGTCCTCGCCCTGGCCGCGGTCGGCGCGATCGTCTACTTCGTCGGGAAGGCCAAGAAGGAGCTCACGCCCCTCGTCGAGAAGATCCTCGTGGACTGCCGCGAGGGCAAGGGCGACACCGTCTACGACGAGGCCTCCGAGGCGTTCCGCAAGGCCGTCACGAAGGAGGACTTCCGCCGGTTCCTCGGGGTCCGAACGAAGGTCCTCGGCGCGTACAAGGCCGTCGAGAAGACGACCGGCGGAGGCATGAGCACGTCGGACGCCGGCACCGTCGGCGAGGTCAACGTGACCCTCGCGTACGAACGCGGCACCTCGGACGCCAAGTTCCAGTTCGTGAAGGTCGGCGACGCCTGGCGCCTCCTCCACATGACGATCCCGTTCGACGAGAAGCTCGCCCCCGCCCCCGACCGCGCGGAGCTCGAGGGCCGCTCGCGCCCGCTCCTCGACCTCTACTCGCAGTCGTCGTTCGCCGCCCTCTACGCGCGCTTCAACCAGGCGCTCCAGGAGGCCTGGAAGGTCGAGAAGTACGAGGCCGACATCCGCGACCTGCGCGCCAAGACCGGCGCCGTGCGCGAGGCGTCGCTGCGCGACGTGAAGGACGGACCCGACGGCAAGGTGCTCGTCACGTTCGACGTCCAGTTCGAGAACGGCCCGGGCTACGGCGTCTTCACGTGGGTGGCCGGGCTCGGGGAATGGCACCTGCTCGGCTTCAACCTGCAGGCCGGTCCCCGCTGACGCGCGGACGCCGGCGATGAGCTCCGAGCCGCCGCGGCCGGTCGTCGGCTGCCCCGGGACCTTCGAGGAGGTCCACACCGAGGGCTGGCTGTACACGCTCTGGCTCAACCGCGCGGACCGCATCGCGGTCCTCGAGGTGCCGGTGCAGTGGCACGTCGTCTACAGCGTGTGGTGCTGGCTGACCGACGCGCAGTGGCGCATGTTCCACGACGACCGCCCCGCCTTCGAAGCCCTCGCCGACGCGTTCGGCCACGACCACGGCGTGACCAAGTTCCGCGACCAGCTGCTCCACAACGAGGGCCCGACGGATCACCGTCCGCCCCCGACGACGCCGCGGCCCCTCACCTCGCTCTGACGCGCGTCACCGCACGGGCACGAGCACCACGCGCAGCGGGCTCGCCGCGCCCGTCACGCCCTCCGCCTCCCCCGCGACCGTGACGCCCGCGGCCGTGCCGCGCACCACGACGCGATACGTCCCGTCGGACGGCACGCGCACCTCGGTGAGGCCCGTCGCGTCCACGCCGCCGCGCTGTTCCATGCCCCCCTCGATCCCGGGGCCGAACACCGCCACGACGAGCGAACCGGGCTCGAGCCCGTCCGGCCCCTCGATCCGGGCCGTCAGCACGGCCGACGGCCCCGCGCGCTCGACGACCGTGACGCCGTCCGCGAGCGGCACCGGCTCCGCCGCCCGCGCGAACGGGAACGACTCGCCCGGTGCGGCGTCCGACGTGGCGGTGAGGCCCTCGAGGCTCGCGAACGGGCCCACCCACGCGACGCCGTCGCGCCCGGTCGTGCCTTGCCCGACCCCCTCGCGCGCCCCCGGACCCGTCTCGCGCCACACGACGACCCTGGCGCCCGCCACCGGCCGCCGCGACCCCGCCGCCACGACGAGGATCTCCGCGAACCGCGCCCCGCCCGCGGGCGTCAGCGTGACGATGACGTCCACGCCGTCCCCCGCGCGCACCGCGCCCGACGCCCCCGACGCGAAGCCCGGCGCCCGCGCGCGCACGACGTACCCGTGCCCCGGGATCGGCGCCGACAACGCGAACCGTCCCTCCGCGTCCGAGACCGTCTCCACCGGCGCGTTGAGGACGCCCTGCTCGGGCGGGTGGAGCCCGGTCCGCGTCCGCCCCACGACGCCGAACGCGTCCAACTCGACGCGCGCCCCCACGATCGGCCGCCCCGCCGGGTCCACCACGCGCCCCACGACCGGCGCCGCCTCGACCACCTCCAGCGCGACCTCGAGGACGCCCGCCGCGTCGGTGCGCCGCGCCAGCGGATCGTCGGCGTCGTCGCGCACGCGCTCGAGGCCGACCGACAGGAACCCGTCGCCCTGCACGAACACCGTCACCCACCCGACCCCGAGCCCCTCGATGCGGAAGCGGCCCTCGGCATTTGTCGGCGCGCTGCGCGACGGGTAGGTGGGGAGCGACGCGTCCTCGCGCGCCGCCGTCGCGTACACCCACACGTTCGCGACCGGCGTGCCAACGCCCCCCCGCGTCACGCGCCCCGTGACCACGCCGCGTTCCTTCCGCGCAGCCGCCGGTTCGAGCTCGACGGTCGGCACGCGCGGCACGACGACGTACGCCTCCCGCACGCCCGCCTCGCCGTCCACCGCCGCCACCACCGCCAGCGGCCCCGCGGGCACCCCCTCGAACCGCACGCGCCCCGCCGCGTCGGTGCGGCGGGCCAGCGGGCCTCGGGTCCACGCCCATCCCTCGCCGGGCGCCAGCCCGACCGTCGCCGCCGCGGGCGCCCCGTCGGCACCGCGCACGATCACCTCGAGCGTCTCCGTCCCGTCGGCCCACTCCAGCCGCGCCGCGACCCGTTCCCCGTCGCGCCCGATGACCACCGGCTGCGCCTGCGTCGAGCCCCCGATCGTCACGCGCGCCTCGTACACGCCCGGCACGAGCCCGCCCACCTCGAACCCGCCCCGCGCATCCGTCGCCACCGCGCGCAACGCGGGCCCGTCGGCCCCCATCGCGCGCACCCACGCGCGCCGATCCAGCGGATCGCCCCCCGTCCGCAACGACTCCGGCCGCACGTCGCCCACGCGACGCAGTTCCACCGTGGCGGCCGTCGGACGCCCGTCCCGCCACACACGGCCGGTCACGACCGCGGTCCCCTCCGTGCGTCGGCCCACCGCCGCCGGTGCCGCCGCCCCCGCCAACGCGGGCCCGTC
>JAEUHO010000228.1 GCA_016795345.1 Planctomycetia bacterium
GCGGGTATCTTCGCCCCGATGACCCCGTCCCGCCCGCGTGCGCGCGCCCTGCCCGTGCTGATGTTCTCGGCGTTGGCGGCGGTCGCGCCGACGGTCGCCCCGGGCGCGGGGCTCGCCCCGGCCTGCGCGGAGGACCTCCCCGGGGTGGGTCCGGCTCCGTCGGGCGGCGACAGCCGGACCCTCGACACCTGGCTCGCGAACGTGTGCGGCGAGACGATCACGCGGCGCATGCTCATCCGCGAGATCGGCCCGCAGGAGCCCGACGAGCCGGAGGTCGCGTACGAGCGCCGGCTGCGCGACCGGCTCGTCACGCGCACGATCAGCGGCGTCATGGCGTGGAAGGCCAAGCTGTTCGGCCTCGACCCGCGGCCGTCCGTCGTCGACGACGTCGTCAAGAAGGAGGCCGACGAGGCGGTGAAGGCCGCGCGCGAGCGCGACCCGGGCATCACCTTCGAGGCGCTGCTGCGGAAACGTGGCCAGAGCCTCGACGAGTTCAAGTCGCTGCTCGCGCGCGAGCTGGTGGTCCAGAACTACCGGTACATCCTCTTCAACGGCACGCCGGGCAAACGCGCGCAGATCGACGTCGAGCCCGCGCCCGCCGAGTGCCGCCGGCTCTACGACACCCACCGCGCCGCCTTCGACCAGGCCGCCGGCGTGCGGGTCGCGTCGTTCTACGCGTCGCCCGAGACCTACCTCGAGGCGTCCGGCGACCGCTACGACGTGGCCGTCGAGACCGCCCGGAAGAAGGTCGAGGCGCTCGCCGCCGAGGTGCGCGCGGGACGCGCCGCGGCCGACGTCGCGAAGGCCAACAAGCTCGAGCCGGGCATGTGGAGCGCGTCGGGCCCGGACGCGTGGGTCGAGAAGGGTCGCGGCGGCACGACGCTCGAGGAGGTGGACGCGTGGGCGTTCGACCCCGCGCGCCGCGTCGGCGACACGAAGGTCGTGGACGGCCCGCGGGGGATGATCGCGGGCTACGTCATCCTGGCCGTGCGGCCGTCGCGGACGAAGACCTACGACGAAGCGCTCCCCGACGTCATGAAGCGCATCCGGTCGACGCGCCAGACGCGGTTCTGGATGCACCACATGCTCGAGGTGATGGCCTCGGCGCCGGTGAAGCCCCCGATGCTGGTCGAGGAGATCTCCGACCAGCTCCGGAACCAGCTGAAGCGGCTCGACGAGGACCCCATCGACCGCGAGATCCGGCTGCGGTGAACGCGGCCGGCGAGTCCCCGGGCCCGCGTGGGCCCACTGGCCCGGAGGGAGACGCGAGGCCCGGCGGCCGAGCGGGCCTTGCGTCCCCGGAGAGCCCGACCGCGTCCCCGGCCGGCGGGCCGGCGCGTCGGCGACGCGGGCCCGCGGAGATCGCGATCGTCGCGGTCGCCCTGCTGCTCGCGCTGGTGCCCGCGGGCGCGTGGATCGCGCGGCTGGCGCGGGGGACCCCGCCGACGACGAAGCCGTTCCTGTTCCCGGGCGAGGAGCGGGCCGCGTTCGAGGCGCTGCGCGACCGCGCGGCGAAGGGGTTGTTGTCGCTCCAGCAGCCGGGCGGGGGGTTCCTGCCGCGGCTCGACGCGATCGAGGTGGACCCGCTCGACCGCGCGGAGGCGACGGCGATGGGGCTCGCGGGCCTCGCGGTCGCGTCGAGGCTCGGGTCGCGGGTCGAGGGGCTCGAGGACGGGCTCGCGAAGGCGCGGCGGACCCTGACGCAGCTGCAGTCGCAGTCCGGGCAGTTCGGCGTCAGCCGCCGCCCGCGGCGCGGCGTCGGCGTGAGCGCGGTGGCGTGCGGGGTGATCGGGCTGTGCGTGGTCGGGGAGGTCGGGGACCGGCCGTACCTCGAGTCCGCGGGGCGGGCCCTCGTCGCGCAGGCGCAGATGGGGACGCTGCCGAGCGGATGGGTGCAGGCGGCGGCCGCGCGGGGCCTGGCGCAGCTGGTCGAGAGCGGGTACGGGGCGTGGCTCGGCGACGACCCCGTGTCGGTGCTCCCGAGCCAGCGCATCGAGCTGTCGAAGCGGGTCACGGACAGCCACGTGGCGCAGGCCCTGGTGCTGCAGCTCCAGACCGGGTTCGGGGCGCCGCCGGTGGACCTGCCGAAGGCGGTCCTGCGGCGGCTGCTCGAGGACCCGCCGACGTGGACGGGGCTCGAGAGCGACATGGGGTCGTGGGTCCAGCAGGCGTGGCTGGCGGCGCGGCTGCCCGACGGGCCGGCGTGGTTCGAGAACGCGCTCGCGGAGCTCGCGAAGGCCCCGGGGGAGACCGGGGTGGTGGAGGGCGATTACTACGGGTATCCCGTGGCCCGGACGGCGGGGTTGTTGCTCGTGTTGTGGGAGGGGGGCGGGCGGCGTCCGATCGGGGCGCCGTAAGCCGTTAGAGGACGGGGGCTTACAGACGTCGAACCGCGGACGGGCTCGTCCGTTTACTCGGGGGACGCCGGGCTCTAGAATGCGCCGCTCGGACGGTCCGAAGGCGCATCCTCGACCGGCCCCCGTCGTCCACGGTGACCCCTCCGGGGGACCCGAACGGAGATTCTCGACCGATGGCTCGCACCGAACGGACCGAACACCAGCCGCAGTTCCTCGAGCAGGGCGGCGACTTCAACGATCAGCTCTACAAGGCGCTGCGCGCCAGCCCGTGGTGGATGATCTCCATCGCCTTCCACGTCCTGCTCGGCGTGATCCTGAGCCTCATGGCGTCGGACGTGCCGCCGGGGGGGAAGAACCTCCAGGTGACGGCGAGCATGAACGCGGCCGAGCCGCCGCCGCTCGAGGATCCGCCGCCGACGCCGGAAGAGACCGAGCAGATCCAGCAGCAGGACGTCGTGGCGAAGGAGCCGACCGTCAAGGACGCGGAGCTCAGCGACCACAACGAGACGGACAACGACCTGCCGACCGAGGAGTCGCTCGGCGAGGCGGGTATCTCCGACGCGCCGTTCGAGGGCCCGGCCAACAACGGTCTCATCGGCATCGGCGGCAGCGCCGGCGGCGCCTTCAAGGGCCGCGGCGGTCACCGCAACCTGCGCGCGGGCGGCGGCGGCAAGAAGGCCGACGACGCGGTCGAGGACGCCCTGCGCTGGCTCGCGGCCCACCAGTCGTCCGACGGTGGCTGGGAGTGCGAGGGCTTCCGCAAGTGGTGCGACGGCAAGACGATCTCGGGCGAGGGCCCGGACGGCGCCGGCAAGGCCCAGTACGACGTGGGCGTGACGGGCATGGCGCTCCTCGCGTTCCTCGGCGCGGGCTACACGAACCGCTCGGAAGGTCCCTTCGGCAAGGTGGTCGGCAACGGCCTCAAGTACCTGCGCAACGTGCAGGACGCCGAGGGCTGCTTCGGCAGCCGTTCGTCGGGTCACTTCGTCTACAACCACGCCATCGCCGCCCTCGCCATGGTCGAGGCCTACGGCATGACGGGCTCGACGAACTTCAAGAACCCCGCCCAGAAGGCGCTGGACTTCATCGCGATCTCCCGCAACCCGTACTTCGCCTGGCGGTACGGGATCAAGCCGGGCGACAACGACACCTCGGTGACGGGCTGGATGATGATGGCGCTCAAGAGCGCGAAGCTCATCAACCAGGCCGACGTCAAGGCCGGCAAGCCCGCGTCGCTGCAGTACGACGAGGAGGCCTTCGACGGCATCAAGGCCTGGGTCGAGAAGATGACGGACCCGGACTACGGCCGCGTCGGCTACCAGCAGCGCGGCACGGGCCCGGCGCGTCCGACCGAGCTGGTCGACAAGTTCCCCGCCGACAAGTCGGAGTCGATGACCGGCGTCGGCATGCTCGCCCGCATCTTCCTCGGTGAGAACCCGAAGACGAGCGACCCGATCAAGAAGGGCGCCGAGCTCTGCGTGAAGGTCGCCCCGAAGTGGGACCCGAACGACGGCTCGATCGACATGTACTACTGGTACTACGCGACCCTCGCGATGTTCCAGGTCGGCGGTGCGCCGTGGGACGCGTGGCAGAAGGCCATGAAGACGGCCATCATCGACACGCAGCGCAAGGACACCGACTACTGCATGTTCAAGGGGTCCTGGGACCCGATCGACCCGTGGGGCCCGGACGGCGGCCGCGTCTACTCGACGGCGTGCCTCGCCCTCTGCCTCGAGGTCTGGTACCGCTACGACAAGGTGTTCGGCGCGGCGGGCGACAAGTAAGCGTCCTCCCGCAACGAACGTCCTGAGTCTTTCCGCGCGCCCGCCGGCACCTGCCGGCGGGCGCGTTCTGTTTTTCGCGGGCTGTTCCGCAGGCGCCCGGCTGGCCTCGGTGGCCTGCCCGAATGCCCGGACCTGCCCGAGACGCCCTCCACATCTGCGTCACGAGATCCCCGCGTCTGCAGGCCCGCGGGAGGCTGCGGACCACCTCCTTCGTCCGCGGGGTGACAGAACGCCGCCGTCGTCGATCGGACGCGACAGCGAGACAACGGGGTCGTAGCCCTTCGTCTCGGCGTCGACAGCGAGACAACGGGGTCGGAGCCCGTTGTCTCGCTGTCGGCGGGCGGGCCTCGCGTCCCCGGGGGATTGACCGCGAAGTTGGAACAACGGGGTCGAAGCCCCTTGTTCCGGATCAGGGGTCGAGGCGTGTGCGGTCCCGGGGGTAGAGGCACGCCTCGCGGACGTTCGCCAGGCCCGCGAGTTGCGCGGTGAGACGCTCGAGGCCGATCGCCAGCCCGCCGTGGGGTGGCATCCCGACGTCGAACATCCGGAGGTGGCCCGCGAAGGCCGCCGGATCGATGCCGCGGGAGCGGATCGACGCCTCGAGGTCGGAGCGCAGGTGGCGACGTTTGCCGCCGGTCGTGATCTCGAGCCCGCGGTAGAGGAGGTCGAACGACTCGGCCGCCCCCGCCGTCCCGCGCGGGTGCGTGTAGAAGGGGCGCGCCGCGATCGGGAACCCGACCACGAAGACGGCCGCGACGCCGTGCTCCCGCTCGGCCAGCGCGCAGAGCTGCCGCTCGCCCTCGGGGTCGAGGTCGTCGACGAGGTCCGCCCGGCCCGCGTCGCGCCGCAGGCGCTCGAGGCACTCGCCGAACTCCCAGACCGGGGCGCGCTCGATCGTCGGCGGGGGGGCGACCCCCAGCGGCTTCCAGAGCGCGGCGTGCTCCGACGCGAGGCCCGCGAACATCTCGCAGAGCACCTCGCGCTCGAGCTCGATCACGTCCTCGGCCGCGTCCACGAACGCCATCTCGAGGTCGAGGGAGAGGTACTCCGTCAGGTGCCGCGACGTCGCGTGCGGCTCCGCGCGATAGACGTGGCCCGTCTCGAACACGCGCTCGAGGCCCGCGGTCCCGTGCTCCTTGAAGAACTGCGGGCTCTGCGCGAGGTAGGCCACGCGGTCGAAGTAGGTGACCGGGAACAGGTTGGCCCCGCCCTCGGTGCCCCCCGACACGAGCTTCGACGACACGATCTCGGTGAACCGCCGGCGCCGCAGCGCCGCCCGGAACCCCTCGAGGAGGGCCGCCTGCAGCCGGAACACGGCGCCCACGCGCTCGTTGCGCAGCGCGAGGGGCCGGTGCGCGAGGAGCGTCTCGGCGCCGACCGCCGAGAGGTCGGCGCTCGCGTGGAACGGCAGGTCGGGCGCCGCGCGGGCCAGCACCTTCGCCTCGAGGATGTCGACCTCGACGCCGCCGTACCGCGAGCGGGGGTCGGGGCGCACCCGGCCCCGGAGCTCGACCACGTCGTCGAGGGAGAGGGCGAGCGGCGCCAGGGCCGGCGTGGCCGCGACGCACTGCATCTGCCCGGAGGCGTCCTGCAGCACCACGAAGGTCGTGTGCGACAGCACGCGGAGCCGGTGGACCCAGCCCGCGAGGACGACCTCGGTGCCGCTACGCTGCGCAAGCTCCGCGAGGAAGGTCTTGCGCACGATCTGGCCTGCCGACGTAGGACGGGACGCGGATCATGGGGGGACCTCCTCGCGGAGCGCCGGACCGGGGTCCGGTTACTTCGCCTTCTTGACCGCCGAGGCGACCGCCTTGGCGAGCTTGCTCTTGTGGTTCGACGCCGTGTTCCGGTGGATCACGTGGCGCTTCGCGGCCTTGTCGAGCTTCTTGAACGTGTGGGGGAGGAGGGCCTCCGCCTCCTTCGCCTTGCCGGCCGCGAGGAGGGCGCGCAGGTCCTTCTCGGCGGCGCGCATCGCGCCCTTCGTGGCGAGGTTGGCGACGCGACGGCGCTCGTTCTGGCGGACGCGCTTCTTGGATGAACGGCTGTGGGGCATCGGGAGAGTCTTTCCAGGTCAGGTTCGTTCGGGACGCTTGGGAACGGTCAGGGACAAGGGACGGACGGGGGGCGGCTCGGGCGGGGAGGTCAGCTCCCCAGCCCTTCCAGCTTGGCGCCCACGTCACGGTACGAGATGTCCACCTCGTAGATCTTGGTGTACTCGCGGCGCGCGTCCTCCTTCGCGCCGCGCTTCTCGTGGAGCTCGCCGAGGCGGAAGGTGATCTCCTTCGCGCGGTCGGAGTTGAGCTGGGGGAAGTCCTCCGCGGCCTTGGCGACCTGCTTGACCGCCAGGTCGAGGAGGTTCTTCTTCTCGAAGCAGTCCGCGAGCCGCATGAGGCTGTCGGTCTTCTTGCGCGGGTCCTGCACGGTCTTCTGGAACTCGCCGATGGCCTCGTCGAGGCGGTTGGCCATCAGCAGCACGAGGCCCAGGCGGAAGCGCTCGCCGAGGTCCGTGGGGTGCTCGCGGACGCGCCGGCCGTACTCGGCCAGCCGCGCCTCGACGAGCGCCGTCCGGGCGGCCTGGAAGGCCGCGAGGTTCTCGTCGGTCTCGGACACGGCGTAGCGCCGGCGGGCCTCGTCGTACGGCACCTGGAGCTTCTGCAGCTTCATGTCGCCGATGCGGATCGAGAGGTCGTAGTTGCCCGGGTCGGTCTTGAGCACGAGCTCGAGCTGCTCGAGGGCGGCGTCGGTGTTGCCCTGCTGCTGCAGGACGTCGGCGAGCCGCAGGCGCGTGCGCGTGGCGTTCGCCGGATTCTTCTCGAGGTCGGCCCGCAGGCGCGCGGCCTCGTCGGTCGCGTCCTGGTCGGTGAGCTGGAGGCGCGTGTCGCGCTCGAGGCGCCCCGCGACCTCCTTGTCCTTGATCAGCTCGCGCGACGACTTCGCGGTCTCGTAGCCGCCCTGCTTGAGCGCGCCCTCGGCGGCCAGGTTCTTGCGCATCTTCAGCGCTTCCTGGTCCTTCGGGTCGATGCGGGCCGCCTCGCCGTAGGCGTCGGAGGCCTCCTTGATCTTGCCCTGGCGGTACAGCGCCGCCCCGAGCGACTTCCACGCGGTGTTGTCCTCGGGGTCGAGCTTCGCGGCCATCTTGAAGCCGAACTGCGCCGCGTTCAGGAAGTTGCCCGCCTCGCCGGCCTCGCCGAGCGACATCCAGGCTTCCTTGTCGTCCGGGTTCTTCGCCAGGTGGCGCGCGGCCGCGGCGATCTTCTTCTGCGGGTCGCGCACCGACGCGATCCCCAGCCGGCCCATGCCGCCGAACAGCGACTTGCCCTTGCCCTCGCGCCGCTTCTCGGCGGCCTGGTGGAGGCCCTCGAGGGCCTCGATGTCGTTCGGGTCGAGCTGGATGACCTCGAGGTACATCTCGACCGAGAGGTCGTAGTTCTTCCGCTTGAACGAATCGCGAGCCTTGGACTTGAGGTCGGCGACGCCCATGGGGGGTCCTGTGGGGAGCGCTGGGGGAGGCCCGGCGCGAACGACGCAGGGTAGTCCGACCGCCCCCCGGGGACAACCTCCGCGGGGGGTGGCCGGAGCGGCGATGGCCCCTCCCGTCCACCCCCGGCTACAATCGGCCGGCGATGCACGTCGAGATCGTCCACTGGCCGAACCCCATCCTCACCCGGGGGACGTCCCCGGTCACCCCGGCGGACCTGACGGACGACTTCCGCGACACCGTCGCCCAGATGACCCGCCTCATGATCGACCTCCGGGGCGTCGGCCTGGCGGCCCCCCAGGCCGGGATCGGCAAGCGGTTCATGCTCGTCTGCCCGACCGGCGAGGCCGGGGACGAGCGGGTGGTCATCAACCCCGAGATCGTGGCCCGCGAGGGCGACGAGGAGATGGAGGAGGGCTGCCTCTCCTTCCCCAAGATCTACGGGACCATCCGCCGCGCCGCCAAGGTGAAGGTCCGCTGGCGCGACCTCGACTGGAAGGAGCACGAGGAGGTCCTCGAGGGCTTCATCGCCCGCATCTTCCAGCACGAGCTCGACCACCTCAACGGCGTCGTCTTCATCGACCGCATGGACGACACCGACC
Source organism: Planctomycetia bacterium (assembly GCA_016795345.1). Taxonomy (GTDB): domain Bacteria; phylum Planctomycetota; class PLA2; order PLA2; family JAEUHO01; genus JAEUHO01. The sequence goes on from JAEUHO010000228.1 coordinate 8,222, forward strand.
TCTCGGCCGCCAAGCCCCGCCTCGCCGAGCTCAAGAAGGCCTTCGCCGCGACGCCGCGGTGACCCCGTGCGCGTCGTCACCGGCCGCGACGCGCTGACCGAGGCCACGTTCCGCCGCCCCGTCGTCGCCATCGGCGTCTTCGACGGCGTCCACCGCGGCCACCGCCACGTCCTCGAGAGCCTCCGCGCCTTCGCCGACGAAGCCGACGGCGAGGCCGTCGTCGTCACCTTCGACACCCACCCGCGCGCCCTCCTCGACGGCCGGGCCCCGCGCCCGCTCGTCTCCCTCGCGCACCGCCTCCTCCTCCTCTCGCGCCTCGGCCTCGACGCCGTCGTCGTCCTCCCCTTCGACGCCGCCATGCGCGACACGCCCTACGACGCCTTCGTCGCCGACGTCCTCGTCCGCCGCATCGGCCTCCGCGGCCTCCTCTTCGGCTACGACACCTGCTTCGGCCGCGACGGCCTCGGCACTTTCGACACCGTCGCCCCCCTCGCCCTCCGCCACGGCTTCGCGGTCCGCCGCGCGCCGCCCATCGCCGTCGCCGGCCGCCCGATCTCCGCCACCCGCATCCGCGAGGCCCTCGAACGCGGCGACCTCGAGGCCGCCGCCGAGCTCCTCGGCCGCCCGCCCACGCTCTACGGCCCCGTCGTCCGCGGCGACGGCCGCGGCCGCACGCTCGGCTTCCCGACCGCCAACGTCGACCTCGAGGGCGAGTCGCTCCCGCCCGCCGGCGTCTATCAGGTCGTCGCCACGCTCCGCGGCCGCCGCTACGCCGCGGTCGCCAACATCGGGACGCGTCCCACCTTCCCGGACGCGAGGCCCGCCCGCCCGCTGCTCGAGGTCCACGTCCCCGGCGTCGACTTCGCGTTCTACGGCGAGCCCCTCGAGGTCGAGCTCGTCCGCAAGATCCGCGACGAACGCCGCTTCCCCGACCGCGACGCGCTCGTCGCGCAGATCCGTCGCGACGTCGCCTCGCTCGCGCTCCCCGCCGCCGACGATCCGACCGGCGGCCCGACCGATCGTTGACCCGCTGCGGTAGGCTCTCCGGCTCCTTCCCTCGGAGCCTCGCCATGGCCGACCCCGCCCCGAACGTCACCGTGACCGTCAAGCCGAACGGCCCGCTCCTCGTCGTCGGGCCCATCACGCTCGTCGACCCCACGGGCCAGACGGTCGCGCTGCCGGCCGGCCGTCCCGCCGCGCTCTGCCGCTGCGGCCACTCGACGATGAAGCCGTTCTGCGACGGCTCGCACGGCCCCAAGGGCTTCCACGCGGCCGAGGCGGCGCCGAAGCGCTGACGCCCGGTCGCGTCCCCGGGACGCGAGGCCCGGTCGCCGTTCCTCCCGACGGCGCGCGGGCCTCGCGGTCCCGGGCGTCGTTCGCTCTCGTGTCGGCCGCCGGGCCTCGCGGTCCCGGGAGGTGGACCGTTCCCCGTGGGGCGCCGGTCTGCGACGATCGTCGTGCGCACGCGCCGTGGCGTGCCCGGAGGCGAAGTGATGGCCGACGTCCCCCCGACCCGACCGGGCGCGTGCCCGTCGTCGGAGACGCTCGACGCGTACGTCGCGGGGTCGCTCGACACGGGCCCGCGCGACGGCGTGGCGCGCCACCTCGCGACGTGTTTCATGTGCCGCGCCGTGGCGGTGGGGCTCGCGAAGGCGGCCGGGAAGTCGCCGGAGGCCGCGGGGATCCCCGCGCGCGACGGCGGTGCACCGTCGCGGCCGGCGCCGTCGTCGGCACCCGCGCCCTCCTCGAGCGGGACGACCGGGAACGCGCCGTCGGGCCCTGCGCCGTCGGGGAGTGGGCCGTCGGGGAGTGGGCCGTCGGGCCCCGTGCCGGCGTCGCGGCCTTCGACGTCCGGCGCGCCGTCGCCGGCCGGTGGCGGCGCGGGGAACGGTCGCGGGCCGGGCCTCGCGGTCCCGAAGGTCGTCGGGATCGTGGTCCTGATCGTCGTGGCGATCGGCCTGTACCTCGCGCTCAAGTCGTGCGGCGGCGGCGGGGGTGTGTCGTCGGGGAAGGACGGCGAGGCCGTGCTCGCGGCGGTGGCGGGCGACCTCGCGGCGAAGTCGCCGGACCTGTTCGCGGGGTTCGCGCCGGTGCCGCGCGCGGAGCGATTGGCGGCGCAGGCGATGGTGCGCGACGGCGAGATCGAGGTGCACGGGCCGACGGAGGTGGTGCTCGGCGGGCGGCCGCGGTTCGCGTGGGTGCAGAGCGGGCGGGTGCGGAACTACGACCTCGTGCTGAAGGGCGCGGACGGGAAGACGGCGTGGAAGAAGCGCATCGAGGGCTTCGCGGCGCCGTTCCCCGCGGACGAGACGCCGCTGCCGGCGGGGTCGGCGTGGACGTGGGAGGTCTCGGGCAAGCGTTCGACGGGGACGGTGCGGGGCGTGCGGACGTTCCGCGTGGCGTCGGACGACGAGCGCACGCGGTACGAGGCGGCGGTGGCGGCGGTGCGCGCGCGGCCGGCGTCGGACCGGCCGAACCTGGTGGTGGCGCACCTCGCGCTGCGGGCGGGGTTGCTCGCGGAGGCGGAGGCCGCGGCGGCGGCCGACGTGCGGGCGTTCCCGCGCGACGACGCGGGGCGGACGACGCTCGCGTACGTCCGCGCGCGCCTCGGGATCGTGCCCGACGGGCCGTGACGAGCACGTGCCCCGACGCGATGGGGCCGTGACGGGGCCGGCCCGAGTCTCGGTGCCGTCGGCGGGGGGGACGCGAGGCCCGTGCGGGGGGCGGCCGCGCGACCGGTTCGTCGCTTCTGCTCGGGGTGGGCGGCGGCGCTGGCGTGGGCGGCCGCGGGGGGCGGGGCGGGGGCGGGCCGGTCCTCCTAGAATGGGGCGTGGCGGGCGGGGTGTGCTACCCCTTCTCCCTCCGTTCGGGTGTCCGCGGCCCGAGTGGGCAGGTAGCTCAGCTGGTAGAGCGTCGGACTGAAAATCCGAAGGTCACCGGTTCAATCCCGGTCCTGCCCACCACTCTCCTTGTCGACGTGTCGGCGGCCCGTCGACGCTTCGGCCGCCCCGCGACCCCGTCCCGCGCGTGCCTGCCCCTCGACGGGCCCCGGGGATGTCCTCGGCGTGCGCCGGTAGACTGCCGCCCTCTTCGGAGGAGCGGGCGATGTCCACGACACGCAAGCCGGTGGTGATCCTCTCGGTGCTCGCGATCATCGGCGGCTTCTGGGGCATCGCCATGGCGGACAAACTCGGGCATGGGCAGGAGGCCTACGGAATGGGGCTCATCGCGGCCAGCCTCTTCGTCTCCGCGTGCGTCTGCACGGCCGCCGTGCTGGCCTCGCGCCCGGACCGGGACGCCTGACGGACCGCACGCCACGGCGTCGCGGCGGACCCAGCCCTGTCCGGTCGTTGGCCCGACCTTCGGGTGACGTCCGGGATCCCGTCGGGGCCGTGATCGCGCACCACTGGTTCGCCGCCGATCGACCGAAGTCGTCGTGGCTCGGCCGGTATGCTCTGCGCACATGCGTCCTTCGAGACGGACCCTCCGCGCGTCGTGGGCGTTGGTGGCGGCGCTGACGCTGTCGGGCGGCCGGCTCGCCGCGGACCCGCCGACCGAGGCGACGCTCTTTCCGCCGCTGAAGCCGGAACGGGTCGCCGAACTGATGCGCGAGATCGCGGCGCCGGTTCCCGCCGACCAGGGGTGGGACGGCATGGGGCCGGTGACCCATCCGTTCGACGTGTTGGATCACCACGCGCACTCGTCGCGGGATGCCGTCGACGAACTGGCGGATCAGGGGCCGGCGAGGGTCGACGCCGACCTGCTTCGCCTCGCGCGCGAGGGTTCGAGCTTCGACGCCCGATGCCGCGCGCTCCGGACGCTCGCGCTGCGGGGACGGCGGGACGGCGACGCGATCCTCGGCTCGCTGGTCGTGTCCCCCCGGCCGGCGGAGCGGTACGTCGCGTGGCGGATCGCCCGGGACTCGGTCGGCGACGACCACGTCGGCCCGGTCGCCGCGACGCTCGCGCTCGAGCGGTTGCGCGCCGAGACCGACGAGCTCATCGTCGGCAGGATCGAGGCGTACCTCGGCGAGATTCGCAGTGCGGAGGCGGTCCCGCTGCTGCTCGAGGCGCTCGCGAGCGCGTCGCGGCGCGACTGCCTCTCGACGGGCTACGCGCTCGGGCTCCTCGGCGTGAAGGACGCGGTGCCCGCGCTGATCGCGGCGGGGCGCAAAGTCCGCGAGCAACTGCTCCCCGCGCTCGGCCGCATCGGCACCCCGGAGGCCGTCGAGTACCTGATCGGGCGTCTCGACGACTACGGCGCCGCCGACGCGCTCGTCGACTCCAAGAGCCCGCGGGCGATCCCGGCGCTCGAGGCGCACCGTGCGGGCCTCGAGCGTCGGCCGACGTTCGCGGGCGCGCGCTCGAGCGCACGCCTCGACACGATCGCGATCCTCCTCTTGCGCCACCCCGACCCGTGCCCGGACCTCCTGTCGGTCGTCGAGGACCCGCTCGCCGACGCTGACCTTCGCCGGGATGCGGTCAACGCGTTCCTGCGCGTCCCTCGCGATCAGAGCGCGCGCTACCACACCAGGCTCGCCGCGGCGTACGCGAAGGAGTCGACCTCGTCGGTGTGTGCGCAGTTCCTCCGCGTGCTCTCGAAGTCAAGGGCGCCCGGCGTGACGGAGGCGATGCTCCACAACGCCGCGGTGCTCGCCGCTCCGAGGAGCAAGTTCGACATGGCGCCCGCTTGGCTCCTGCGGATGATCAATCGACGGCTCGGGACGGCGTACGCGACGCTGGCGGAGGCTGCGGTCCACGGAAAGCGGTGAACCGTCCGATCGAGCGGCGGCCCGCGGTATCCTCGGTGCTCGGCGACGACGCCGGAGGTCCTCGAATGGTCCACGGGTCATGACGGATCGTCCCGAGTCTGATCGCGCGCGTCCTCGGTCGGCGCGCACGGTGGCGTCCTGGTTCTGCCGGTTGGCAGCTGTGGTGCTCGCGGTGCTCGCGCTCTACACGGCGGCCTACGGCGCCGCACGATGGCGGAAGTACATCGTGATGTCGGCGTACAACGACAAGGAGCGAGGGGTGACCGTCCGCCACCCCCAGCCGGGGTTCGACCTTCGCCGCGGGTGGCGTGGTCAGGCGAGGAACGACGCCCTCTTCGCCGTCTTCCAGCCGCTCTGTGCCCTCGAAGACTGGGCGCGCGGCGGCGAGACGCCCTATCGCTGAGTTGGTTGGCGTCTGCGCAGCCGTGGATCGGCGCGGTACCGACTCACTTCGGCGGGAGCGACGCGGCGACGCGGAAGCCCACGTACTCGCGGGTTGCCCCCTCGCCCTGCACGCCGATGCGGAACGCGGCGCGGAGCATGTAGGCGTTCTCGCCGCCATAGGCGCCGCCGCGCCGGAGGTGAGAGCCGCTCGGCGGGGGCCCGAGCGGGTCGATCGCGGGACCCGGCGGGTAGTCCTGATCGTCGTACCAGTCCGAGCACCATTCGCTCGCGTTGCCGTGCACCTCGTGCAGCCCGAAGGGGTTCGCGGGCAGCGAGCCCACGGGGACCGTCGTGCCGCGGGCCTCGCGCTTGTGGTCCTCGTCGTACGGCGTGACGTTTCCGTCGTAGTTCGCCATCTCCGACGAGAGCCAGTCGCCCCACCAGAAGGCGGTGGACGTGCCGGCCCGACAGGCCCGCTCCCACTCGGCCTCGGTCGGGAGTCGATACCCGCGGCCGGGTTCCTGGGCGTTCAGCCAGCCGACGAAGTCGAGTGCCTCCTGGAACGACACCTGGACGACCGGTTGGTCGTCGCCGTCGAGGGAGCCCTTGGCCGTGCCCGTGCTCCGGTGCCCGGGCCGGAACCGTCGGAACTGCGCGTTCGTGACCTCGGTCGTCTGGAAGTAGTACGCGCGCGTCAACCGGACCTCGTGCTGCGTCTCGGTCGCCTCCTCGTGGCCGGGTTCGTCGGGCGGCGATCCCATCAGGAACGTTCCCGACGGGACAAGGACCAAGCGCATCCCCTGCGGGTTCTCGAACGCGACGGGGACGCCGAGCCGTCGCGCCTCGGCGCGTTGCACGTCGGCGACGCGGGCCCACGCCGGGACGGCGTCCGACGCGGGGCCCGGGGCCGGAGCTCCCTCCGGTCCGCCGCAGGCCGCGAGGAGCAGGCACGTCAGGGACGGGACGAGACGCCGGATCACCGGACGCATCCTACGGCCGGGCGCCGGCGAGCGCGTTCGCGGGGGCGGACGCGCGGGGCGCCGGTGCGAGGTCCGGCGTCCGGAGCACGCGGGCCGCCCTCGGGCGAGCGGCGGCGGCCGCGTCGAGCGTAGAATCCACCCATGGCGTCCCCGTTCCCCGAGCGCACCCTGATCACCGGACGCACCTCCGCGGAACTTCGCGAACGGTGCATGCAGGAGCGGTTCATCCCGATCGCGAAGCGCGTCTTCGACGCGCTCCCGGAGGCGAACAGTGTCGTGTACGCGGTCGGGCAGTTCTGGTGCGACGAGGCCGACGACGCCGTGCACGAGGCCATCCTGCCGAGCCTCGACCGCGACCCGAAGTGGCCGCAGTTCCTCCGTCCGCCGCTCTACGCGGCGGACGGAGGGTCGGATCTCGCACCGGACGCCGACGCGCGCCTCGTCGGCCCCGGCGGGACGGGCCTCTTCCGCCTCGGGTTCTCGTTCCCGGACCTCGACGAGAACAGCACGATGATCACGGCCTTCGCGGCCTTCTGCGCGGAGGAAGGCGACCAGGACATGACGGTGGCGGAGTCCCACGTGCCGTACGCGATCGCGCGGCGCGGGGCCGGCGGGGCCGTCGAGCTCGAGATCGTCGGCGTGCTCTCGCGTCCAGAGTGGGAGGACCGGTTCGACGTCGGGTACGACGACGAGACCGACCGGCAGCTGCCCGGCCCGACCGGACGCGCGGGCCTGTACGACGGGCCGGTGTCGCCGCCGGCCCCGCCGCCGTCGCGCGGGGGGCTGCTCGGCTTCCTGCGCCGGATCTTCGGGCGTCGGTCCTGACGATGTTGCTGCTGGCCCTCTCCTGCTTCCAGGGGCGGACCCAGGACGCGGCATTCGACGCGGTGCGCGTCCACGACGTGGACGGGGTCCAGCTCACCCCGGGCAACCTGCCTTCGCCGGGTTTCCGCGAGCGCATCGCCGCCTACGACGGCGCCGTCCGGCTCCACCACCGGTTCGGGTGGGAGGTGTACCGGCGCGAGATCTACGACGGCGGCGGTGACGCGGTGGGCGTCCGTCACGACCAGTCGATCCACCCCCCGAAGCGTGGGGACCCGCGGGTCGCCGACCCCGTCCGTTGGATCGAGCGCGCGGCGCACGACGACCTGCTGCTCGAGACCATGTACCCGGGCTACGTCCTCGGTTCCGGCGCCGAGCTCGAGGTCGCGATGGACGTCGGGGCACGCCTCGCGGTGGACGTGTCGCACCTTCACCTGCAGCGCCATGCGGGGGTGCTTTCGGACGCGACGGTCCGACGGGTCCTCGGCTATGCACGCATCGAGGAGGTCCACGTGTCGAACAACGACGGTCGCGGAGACCAACACGCGCCTCTCGACGCGGGGACGCCCTACCTCGGATGGGCCCGCGAGCGGCTGGAGGACCTGCCGGTCGTCGTCGAGAGCTACTGGCACCGCCTCACGTTCGACGAGCAGCGCCGTCAGGTGGCGTTCCTGCGCGACGGGACGTGATCCGCCGGGCGCACCGGCGGTCGTTCGAATCTGCAACGATCTGCGGGTCGGCGACGCGGGCCACGGGTCACTTCCGTTGGCGACGGGCGCCGCGTCGCCCTCCGCGCGTGAACCGCCGCCACAGCGTGAGCAACCCGTGGATCAGCACGGGCAGGCCCCACGACGACGGCCGCGTCGCCATGTCGCGGACGTCGGGGCGCTCGTCGTCGGAGGGACGCCGCGCCGAACGGGACCGTTTGGGGCGGTTAGCCACCGTGTCCTCGCGCCGCGGCCGGGGAAGGCCTGCCGCGCCTCACTTCGCCTCCGGGCGCCGGCGCGGCGCCACCCCGAGGACGACGAACCCGACGCCGGCGGCGAGCAACAGGGCCGTCCCGCGCGAGCGGTCCGGCCCGTTCGGCGCGACGCCTCGACGGGGACCTGGGGGGCCGACGTCGAAGCTCCCGAAGTGGGTCCCGGCCAAGTCGTCGTCGACGGACCTTTCGATGGGCTCGGGTCGGCGCCACGGCGGCGTCCCGAGCCACCCGCCCGTCAGGCTCGCCACCGCGTAGACCGCCGTCGCGGCCCCCAGGACGACGCAGGCGGTGCGCACGGCTCGACCCACGCGAGCAGCGTAACAACGATCGCATGCGCGAGCGCCGCCACCCGGCTCGGGCTGCGCGGTCCGGAGGGAGGCGCGACGGCCACGCGCCGCGCCGGCGCGCGTGACACGACGCGGAAGCGCGTCCGGCCCCGTGGCGTCGAAGCCGCGCATGGAGTCCACGACCGCGAGCACCCCGTGGCGCCGCCGGTTGCGCGCCGCCCGGTGGGCCCTCGTGGCGTTCGGGTGCGTGCTCGTCGGCTACGGTGTCGCGGTGCGGACGGGCGTGGGGTGGGGCAGGCCTTGCTGGGAACCCGCGCGTGTCACGGAGGCGAACTGCCTCGAGGTCCGGGCGCGACGCTGCTGGGCGCCCGCGGTCGTCGCTGGGACGGGCGCCGCGATCGCCTTCGTCGCATGGCCCCGTCGGCCGCGCGCCGCGGGCCGGTTCGATGGACGGCGCTGGCTGTGGATCCCGTGCCTCGAGGTCGTGTTCGGGCTGCATGCGCCGTGCGCCGCGGACTGGGGCGAGGCGTTCCGCGCGCTGGCGGGTCCGTTCGCGTGGGTCCCGACGAGACCGTTCTCCGCCGACCTCGTGGGCGCCTTCGTCGTACTCGGCGTGGCGGTGTGGATCACCGTGGGAAGCGTGACCCGCCCGTTCTTCGCGTGGATCCTCTGGTTGCTCGTCTGGTACATGATCTGGATCGGGCTGGCGACGCCGATCGAGTGGCACGCCTGAGCGCCGACGTGCGGCGACAGCCTCCCCCGTCGGCCGCCGGGCCTCGCGTACCCAGGGCGCGGGCCGCCGCCACGACCGACGCACTCCGTGCCGCGGTTCGCGCCCCATGGCCGGGCTACCGAGGCTCGAACCGGATCTCCACATCCGTCGCGCCGACCGCGACCGATGGCAAGGACGCGCTGGGCACCGGCGGCCGGCCCGCGAGTTGCGGCGCGTCCGCTCGAAGCTGCGCGCGCGTGCCCGCGACGCCGACCACGCGGAACCGTCCGTCGTCGTCGGTGTCCGCCGAGGCGAACGGCCCCTCGTCGTTCCACGCGTACACCCGCGCCCCTCGGACCGGGTTGCCCGACGCATCCGAGCAGCGCCCCTCGATCAC
>JAEUHO010000236.1 GCA_016795345.1 Planctomycetia bacterium
GCCCGACGGGCGGACGAACGGCTGCCGGCCGCCCGCGACGTCGACGAGGGCCAGGCGCCGCGCGCCGAGCTGCACCGCGCGCAGGCCCAGCCGACCGGTCGCGCGGCCGCCGCCGTCCGGCCCCCGCGGGGCCAGGCTCGCCAGCGCGGGCGCGAGGGGGTCGGGCGTGTCGTGCGCGTCCGCTCCGACGACGCCGGCGATGCCGCACATGCGGTTCGAGGTCCTTGGGGGCCGGTCCGCGCGGCCGCGCGGACCCGGGGCCTATCATCATCGGCCGAAACCGACGGGAGCCTGCGCGTCCGATGGCCCGAACCCCGCTCCGCCCCCATCCCACCCGGCGGTCCGCCGACCGCACCCTCCGGCTCGTGGGGACCACCCTCCCGCCGCGACGCGCCGCGGCGTTCGCCCGCGCCCTCGTCGCGGCCCGGGTGGCCGCGTGTGTGCAGGTGGTGCCGGGGGTGCGGAGCGTCTACCGCTGGAAGGGCGCGGTCCGCCGCGACCCCGAGGCACAGGTGTGGATCAAGACGACCGGGGGGGCACTCCCCCGGTGTCTCGAGATGCTGACGCGCGAGCACCCCTACGACGTGCCCGAGGTGATCGTCCTGAAGGCGGACGCCGTCTCCCCCGCCTACGGGGCTTGGGTCCTCCGTGAGACGAGCCCGATCCCCGTGGAACCCGTTGCGGGACAACACGTTAGGCCCGCGCGGCGCCCGCGCTGACGCCATCTTCACTTCCCGGCGCCTCCCGGCCGATAGGGGCCCCGACCTTCCCCCGTGAGCTTCGGGCCCCCCGTGACCCCTCCCCAGCGCGAGTCGGACCCCCGTGGGCTCCTCCGCGCGACCCACTTCCAGCTGACCTTCGTCCTCGCGACGGTGCTCCTCATCGTCGAGGCGGGGCTCTTCGCGGCCGGGGTCTACGCGTCCACCGACCCGATCCGCCTCGGCGCGTTCGGCAGCGCGGCGTTCTTGAGCGCCATCGGCCTCGAGATCGAGCGGAACGGCGCGGGGAAGCCGCGGCTGCGCGGCGGCGGGCTGCTCTTCGCGATCGGCCTGCTCGAGGTCGTGATCTGCCTGCGGACCGGCGGGCTGCACAGCCCCTACTTCCTGCTCGTCGCCTCGACCTGCGTGTTCCTGGGCCTCACCATCTCCGGCGCGCGCGCCATCTACATGGCGGGCATGCTCGTCGCGGCGTACATCCTCGGGCTGCGGTTCTTCGACGGCGGCGGCCCCAAGGCCGCGATCGGCGCGGCGGACGTCGCGGCGATGGCCACCCAGGCCGCGTTCGCCCTGCTCGCGACGAGCATGGCGGTGCGCGCCGGCACGAAGCACCGCCGCAGCGTCGAGACGCTCGAGGTCGAGTCCACCAGCGACCCCCTCACGTCGCTCGACAACCGCCGCGCGTTCCTCCGCCGCCTCGAGGGCGAGCTCGCCCGCAGCGAGCGCTTCTCGTGGCCCATCACGATGCTCGTGATCGACCTCGACCACTTCAAGAAGCTCAACGACGTCCACGGCCACGCGGTCGGCGACGACGTCCTCGTCGAGACGGCGCGGCTCCTGCGCGACACGGCCGGCACCCTCGACCACGTCGCGCGCGTCGGCGGCGAGGAGTTCGCGGTGGCGGCCGTCGCGGCGGACCCGTACCACGGCCGCGACCTCGCGGACCGCATCGTGAAGGCCTTCCGCCTGCGCAACTGGGGCGCGATCCGCCCCGGGATGAAGGTCACGGCCTCCGTCGGCGTCGCGGTGCTCCCGCCGGGCGCCCACCGCGAGGGCCGCACCGAGACGGTCGTCGGCGCCCTCATGGAGTGCGCGGACCGCGCGCTCTACCGGGTGAAGCAGCACGGCCGCGACGGGTTCCACGTCTCCGAGGAGACCCCGGTCGTCTCGGCCCGCTGACGCGCGACGGCGCGTCCGGGGGTAGGCTCGCGCCCCCGTGAAGCCCTTCGCGGTCACCTTCGCGGCCCGTCAGTTCGGCGCCTGGACGTTCATCCTGACGTCGGCCGTCGTCGGGCGCGCCTTCGGCCCCGCCACGCGCGGCGCGGTCGAGGGCCTCGCCGTCCTGCGCCTCGGCCTCCACGCCGTCGCGTGCGCGGGCATCCCCGCGGCGGCCACGTGGCTCGTCGCGCGCCGCGCCACCCCCGTCGCGGACGTCGCGGGCGCGGCGACCGCCGCGAGCCTCGCCCTCGGCATCGTCGCGGCCCTCGTCCTCGCGGCCGGCGCGTTCCTCGCCCCGCAGGTGTTCGCGCCCCTCCCGCCGTGGGCCGTCGCGGCGTTCGTCGCGACGGCCCCCGCGACGCTCGTCGGCCAGGCGCTCTCGGGCGTGCTCCTCGGGGCCGGCCGCACGAACGCGTGGAACGGCCTCGTCGTCGCGCAGCGCACGGTGGTGCTCGTCGCCCTCCTCGTGCTGCTCGTGCCGGGCCTGCGCCGCGCCGAGACGGTCGTCGCGGGCATGGCCCTCGCCGAGGTCGCCTCGGCCGTGCTCGGCGCGCGGTTCGTGGGCCCCGCCTGGCGCCCCCGCCGCGGCGGCGGCGCGCTGCGCGAGGCGCGCGGCTACCTCCGGGCGGCGTTCCTGCACGGCGTCTTCGCGTTCGCGTTCGTCCGCTGCGACGTGCTCGTGCTCTCGGCCCTCGCGGGCACCGAGGCGTCGGGCCAGTTCGCCGCGGCGAGCCTCGCGCGCGACATGCTGATGTTCGTCCCGTGGATCGCCGGGATGCTGCACGTGCCGAAGGTGGCGGCCGCCAGCGGCAGCGGCCGCCGCGCCGCGCGCCCCATGGGCCCGGTGTCGATCGCGGTCACGCTGGCCGTCGCGGCCGCGATCTTCGCGTTCCCGACGACGTTCGTGACGACGATCCACGGCGGCCGCTTCGTCGAGGCCGGCGCCCTCGCCCGCATCCTCGTGCCCACGGCGCTGGTCGCGGGCGTCGGCCACCTGCTGCTCGCCGAGCTCCTCGGGCGCGGCGCGCCGCCCGCGACCTATCTCGCGCCGGGCCTCGCGTTCCTCGGGTCGGTGGCCGGGAACGTCGTGTTCGTCCCCCGCCACGGGGCGGTCGCGACCGCGTGGACCGCGCTCGCGGCGTCCGTCGTCATGGCGTCGATCGCGGCGGCGGGGGTGGCGGCGGCGCGGCGCCGGGACCGGCCCGGCGGCGGCGCACCCGCTCCGGCTCCCGCGACCCCTTGACGATCGACAGGACGACCGCGCCGTAGAACGCGACGTCGCCCACGTGGTCGAGCCAGAAGCCGAGCTCGCTCACGAGGCCGTGGGTGCGCGCCCAGTAGCCGTCGAAGTGGTCCGAGAGGAGGAACCACGCGAACGCGAGGCTCATCCACGCGACCATCCATCGCGGCCGCTTCCACCAGCACCAGCACCAGACCGGCGCGCAGACGAGGAGGCGCGTCGCGGTGATCGCGTTGAGGAGCCAGTACGTCACGCCGGAGAACGTACCCGGCGGTCACCGCAGGCGGACGTTCGTCGCGCCCGCCTCCGTGGGCACGCCGTCGCCCGGGCCGCCGCCGGCCTCCTGCTTGTAGACCCTCAGCGTGTACCGCCCGGGCGGCAGCCCGCGGACGCGGAACGCACCCTCCGCGTCGCACGGCGCGCCGCCCTGCCAGCCGTCGCCCTCCGCCATCACGTACGTGCCCTGGGCGCCGCGCGCCTCGGGCTCGACGACGCCCGTGATCTCGAGCCCCACGACGAGCGCGATCTCGACCTCGGTGTCGGGCGCGGCGCGCTCCGCGCGGCCGTAGCGGTCCTCGAGCATCGCGTTCACGCGGAACGGGCCGTCGCCCGACACGTCCAGCGCGAACCGCCCGTCGGCCCCCGCCTGCCCCCAGCCGACCTGCCGGTTCTCGCCCTTCGCGCCCGGCGCCCACACGGACAGCGTCGCCTGCTTGCCGCCCGTGCCGAGCACGCGACCGACGATCCGGCGCGCGCGGGGGACCACGATCCGCACCCCGTCGGCCGGCGCGTCCACCTTCACGTCGTTCGCCGCGACGCCGCCGTTCTGGCGGTGGACGATCAGGGTGTAGGTCCCCGGCCGCACCGCGCCCAACGTGAAGGCGCCCGTGCCGTCGGTCTGGGCGCCGGTCCCTTCGCCCCCCTCGCCGTTCGCCTGGAGGTAGACGTTGGCGACGGGCGCGCCGTCGGCGTCCACGACGACGCCGCGGATGTGGACGCCGCGCGAGACGGTCAGCACGAGGCCGTCCGACCCGATGGGGACGTTCTTGAGCGGCGTCGCGACGAACGGCGACGCCGCGCCCGAGTTGTCCCAGGTGTTGAGCGACAGGTCCACGGTGCCGGTGGCGGCGAGGCCGTCGATCCGGAACGTCCCGTCGGCCGCCACCGACGCCGAGCGGCCGTCGCGCATCGAGTAGACCCACGCCTGCACCGAACGCGTGTCCTCGAGGCCGACGACGCGCCCGCTCACCGAGCCGCTCGCGAGCAGCCGGACCACGACCTCCTCGCCGCCGGGGCGTGCCGTCACGCCCGCGGGGGCGGTGAACGCGACCGGCGGCTGGATCGTCAGGGCCACCGGGTCGCCGCTCGAGAACCCGGGCAGCTCGAACGCGCCCGTCGCGTCGCTCGACGCCGAGATCGCGCCCCCGCGCAGCGTCACGCCGGCGACCGGCTCGCCGGCCGGCGACAGGACGCGCCCCTTCACGATCAGCCCCTTCTCGAGCGTCAGCACGACGTCGAGGGTGTCCTTCTCGACGACCACCTTGTTCGACTTCAGGTTGAGCGGCTCGCCGCGCGAGCCGCGGGCCACCGACGCGATGATCGTGAGGGGCGGCTTGAGCGTCACCTCGCGGCGGAACTCGCCGCCGACGATCTCCTCGGACACGCTCGCCGGGCCGCCCTCGCCCTTGATCGTGATCGTGCACGTCGGGATCCGCGTCCCGTCCGCGGCCACGACGCGGCCGCCGACGAGCACGTAGGTCTTCTCGCCGGCCTTCACGACGATGCGGAGGCCCTCGGCGGGCGCCGTCGCGGACGTCGCGGCCCCCTCCATCCCCCATCCGCCCGACTGCCTCACGCCGACCTCGTAGGCGCCGGCGGTCACCGCGATGTCGAACGTGCCGTCCTCGTTCGTGGTCGCCGTCATCGACTGCGCGCCCTGCACGAACAGGCCCACGCCGGCCGCCGGCTTGCCGCTCTCGTCCACGGCGACGCCGCGCAGGTACGAGAGCTTGCCGACCTTCAGCTCGATACCCTCGCGCACCTCGCCCGGCTGCAGCGGCGGGTCGAGCTTCTGGTTCGCGCCGCCGCCCCGGCCGCGCGACGACTGCGCGAACACTTGGATCCCCGTCGCGGGGACACCCTCGAGCCGGAAGCGCCCCTCCTCGTCGGTCGTCGTGTTGCCCCAGCCCGGCGCCTTCGGGTCCTGCGAGTGCCACTGGACCGACCACGCCGAGAGCGGCTTGCCGTCGGCGTCCACGACCCGCCCCGCGACCGTGGCGCCGGCCGCGAGCGTGAGCGTGAGCGGCGGGGGCGGCGGCGCGCCTGCCTCGAGCCTCAGGGGATCCGTCGCGCCGCCCAGCAGCGGGGGCTTCGTCGCGTAGAGCGTCAGCTCGCGCGACGGCGGGAGGTTCCCGATCCGGAAGGCCCCCTCCGCGTCCGAGACCGCCAGCGGCTGGTTCCCGAGGGTCATGTTCACCCCCCAGTTCCACGCCCCCTGGTAGAGCGGCGACGCGTTCGCCGCGCGCACCTCGGCGCCGGCGACCGGCGCGCCGTCCGGGCCCTTCACCGTGCCCGTGACGAGGAGCCCGGCCGTCAGCTCGACGTCGCGTTCGACGACCTCGCCCTCCGACGACACGACGACCCACGGGGCCTCCATCCCCTGCGCGGACCCGTCCCACATCATCTGCTGGCCGCGTCCGACCGCCGGCACGAAGTAATGGCGCGGCGACATCGGCATCACCGCGTACCGCCCGAACGCGACGTCGTCGAAGCGATAGACGCCCGCCGCGTCCACCTTCACGCGGACCGGCTCCCACCCCGAGCCGCCGGTCACCCGGCCGATGAACAGGAGCACCTCCGCGTCGGCCACGACCGCCTTCGTCCCCGCCTCGGTCACGCGGCCGGTCACCGAGCCGCCCCGCGCCAGCACGAGGTCGAGGCGCGTCTCCGCGCCGTCGCGCACCTCCGCGCCGGTCCATCGCGCGCTCCCGGCCTGCTCGAGGCGCGCCGGGCGCCCCGGCGCGAGCATCGACACCGCCGAGACGCGGCCGGGGAGCAACCCGGCGATCCGGAACGAGCCGTCCGCCGCGCTCCGCCCGCGGGCGCGCGACGACGTCACCCCGCTCGGCGCCGCCTCGCGCGGCCCGGAGACCACCA
>JAEUHO010000241.1 GCA_016795345.1 Planctomycetia bacterium
GCCCGACGGCGCGCGGGCCGCGTGGATCGACGCCGACCTCCGCGCCCGCGTGACCGTGGTGGCGCCCGAGGCGTTGCTCGAGGCGTCGCGTCGCGTCGTGGGGCCCGCGCGGTCCGCCGAGGCGACCGACGCCGGCCGTGACGCCGCGCCCGGTCCGGGCGGGTCGCCGCGCCGGGGCGAGTTCGTCGGGGCGGCGCGGTGCGCGGCCTGCCACCGCGACGCGTACGACGCGTGGCGCGCGTCGGCGCACGCCACCACGACGGCCCTCGCCGGCGAGGACAGCGTGCCGACCCTCGGGCCCGAGGGCGGCCGCGTCGAGCATCCGCCGGGCGCGACGACGTTCCGCCGCGAGGACGGGCGCCTCGTCGCGACGACGCTCGCGGAGGACGGCGCGCCGCGCGACTTCGCGCTGACGCACACGGTGGGGGCCCGGCGCCTGCGGATGCTCGTCGCCACGCTGCCCGACGGGCGACGGCAGGTGTTGCCGTCGATGTGCGAGCTGCCCGTCGGCCCGTGGTTCGACTACACGCACCTCCTCTTCGGCGCGCCGGGCGCCGACCCGGCCGTGCCGCCCGTCGTGGCGCCGGGCGACCCGTCGTTCTGGACGGGCCCCGTGCGCGCGTTCGACGCGCGGTGCGCCGGCTGCCACGTGAGCGGCCGCGAGCCGCGGGCCGCGGGGCCCGACGGGACCGGGCCGCGCTCGACCTGGCGCGCGCTCGGCGTCGACTGCGAGGCGTGCCACGGCCCCGGCCGCGCGCACGCCGAGGCGTGGGACCGGCTCGAGACCGGCGCGCCGCTCCCGCGGCTCGAGACCCTGGACCGCGCCGGGAAGGTCGAGGCGTGCACGCAGTGCCACGTCGAGGGCGAGCGCCTGACGCCCCACGGGGTCGTCGGCGAGGACCTCTACGAGCACGTGGAGCCCACGCTGCTGCTCGACCCCGAGCGCGTGGACCCGTACGGCCGGCCCCTCGAGCTCGTCTACGACGGCCTGCCGTTCGGCACGAGCCGTTGCGCGGAGGCGGGCGGGCTCACATGCTCGCGGTGCCACGCGCCGCACGGCAGCCCGCGCCGGTCGCTGCTGCGGCCGGCGTTCGACGAGCGCGCGACGTGCGGCGCGTGCCACGGCGACGTCGTGCGCGACGCGGCGGCCCACGCGCACCATCGCGCCGGCGGCGCCGGGGCGTCGTGCGTCGCGTGCCACATGCCCTTCCTCGAGATCGAGCGCGGCCACGGGCGCGTCGCCGACCACACGATCGGCGTGCCCGACCCGCGGCTGCCGGGCGACCGCGTCGCGCGGGACGCGTGCACGGCGTGCCACGCGGCCGGGGCGCGGACGGCGGCGACGACGGGCGCGCCGGCGCTCGACGGCGAGGCCCTGCGCGCGGCGTACGCACGGTGGTGGCCCCGCGCGGCCCCGCACCCGTGGCAGACGGCGATCGCGTCGGCGCGGACGGGGGCGGCGGGCGCCGACGCGCTGCTCGGCCCGGTCGTCGCCGACCGCGCGCTCCCGCGCCTCGTGCGCGCGTCGGCCGCGCGGCTGCTCGAGCGGTCGGGCGAGGCCGCCCGCGCGCCGCTGCTCCGCGCGAGCCACGACCCGGACGCCCTCGTGCGGCGCGCGGCGCTGACGGCCCTGGCGGCGTTCCGCGGGCCCGACGTCGACGCGCGGCTCCGCGCGGCGCTCGACGACGCGTCCCGCGCGGTGCGGACCGCGGCCGCGCGCGCGGCGCTCGCCGGCTGGGCGCGCGTGGAGGCCGACCGCGCGCTGCTCGACGCGACGTTGCCCGTGCTCGAGGCCGACGCCGCCAGCGTGCCCGACGACGACCAGCGCTGGTTCCGCCTGGGGGCGGCGCGGGAGCTCGCCGGCGACGTCGCCGGGGCGATCGACGCCTACGCGCGGCAGGTCGCGCTCGACCCGTTCGCGGCGAACGTCCGGACGCACCTCGCGCGCCTGCGCGCGAAGGCGGCCGCCCCGCGGTGACCGGGCGTGCGCGGCGTCGCGCGCCGCGCAGGCCTCACTTCGGCGGCCCGTCGCCGGCCGGGGGGACGTCCTTCGCGGCCGCGGGGGCCGCCGGTGCCACCGTGACGAGGAGCGCGCGCTCCTTCGTGGCGTGCCGTGCGAAGACCTCGCGCACGTCCTTCGCGGCGACCGCCTGGTAGGCCGCGGGGTCGGCCGCGACGTCGTCGAGGCGGATGCCGCGGAACGTCGAGAGCGCGACCCGCGCGAGCCAGTACGCGGGGTCCTTCGTCTGCTCCTCGAAGTTCTTCGCGACCTGCTTCTTCGCGACCGCGAGCTCCTCCTCGGTCGGGCCGGACGCGGCGAAGGCCTCGTACATCGCGGCGAGCTTCGCGACGAGCGCGGGCACCTTGTGGGGCTCGGTGGGCGCGCCGGCGGCCAGGGTGCCGAAGCCCGGGTGGACGCTCGCGGGCCGCGACGCGGCCCCGATGCTGTAGACCAGCTGCGCCTGCTCGCGCACCTCCTTCGTCATCCGCGTGGAGAGCACCTGGGCCGCGAGCGCGAGCGCGCGGACGGACGGGCGGTCGGTCTCGTCGGCGCCGTAGAAACCCGACCACACGAACGCCTGCGGCGTCGGCGTGTCGAGGGTCCGCTCCGCGCGGCGCGGGCCCGCGGGGCGCGCGACCGTGCGCTGCGCGCGGTACGTCTCGGCCGACACGCGCTCGCGGGCGGGGAGCGCGCCGAGCCAGCGCGCCGCGAGGGCGAGCGCCCGGTCGCGCGGCAGGTCGCCGACGATGGTCACCTCGACGGGCGCCGTGCGGACGAGGTCGTCGAGCCAGGCCTGCGCGGCGTCGCGCGTCAGCCGGCCGAGCTGTTCGGGCGTCACGGGCGAGAGGCGGGGGTCCGACTCGGGGAACGGCAGCGCGCCGGCGAGGCGCATGCCGAGCGCCATGGGGTTGCCGGACGCCTCGGCATAGGCCTCGCGCCCCGTGGACTGGAACGCCGCGAACGCGGCGGCCTCCACGCGGGGCTCGGTCAGCAGCAGGTACGCGAGCGTGAGGCCGGTCTCGAGGTCGTCCGGGCTCCCCGCCACCGTGAGCGTCGCGGCCCCGGGCCCGGCGCCACCGCCGCCCCCGCCGCCGCGGCCCCGACGACCGCCGCCGCCGCTCGCGCCGCCGGCGCGCACCGCGACCTTCTTCCCCGACATGAGGTCGCGCACGTCGGCGGACGACAGCTTCGACGTCGCCGGCGTGCGCCACGCGACGAGCGCCGCGCTCGTCACGCCGCGGTTCGCGGCGGTCTCGAGCAGCTCGCCGCCCACGAGGTCGATCTGCACCGTCACCTCGTTGCGCGGCGCCTCGACGAGGCGGTGGTGCACCCGCACGCCGTTGCCGAGCCAGCCGGACCACACGGCGGTCGCCGCGTGCTCCTCGCCCTCCTTCACCGTGCCCGGCGCGGGCGGCGCGGCGAGCAACGTCGTCGCGCGCGCGGTCTCCGCGAGCGCCGGCGGCTCGACGGCGAGCGCCTTCCGCCCGACCTCGAGGAGCGCGGCCTCGCTCGGGACCGCGGGGCCCGCGGGCAGCGTCGCGACGAAGGCGACGGCCTTCGGGTCGAACTCGACGGCGAACCGCGCGCCGACCTCCGCGGGCGTCAGGCCCGGGAGCAGCCGCCGCAGCAGCGCGAGCCGCTGCTCCGGCGCGAGGAACGGCTCCTCGGCCGACAGGGTGCCGTTCAGGCGGCGCATCAGGTCGGTGGCGGTCGTCGTCGGCAGCGTCTCGACCTCGCGCTCCGCGCCGGCGAGGCGGGCCTTCCGCACGTCCGCGAGCTCGCGCTCGGTGAACCCGTGGAGCCGGGCGCGCTGCAGCTCGAGCGCGAGCTCCTCCAGCGCGGCCTTCCACGCGCCCGGCGTCGCGTCGCCGCCGACCTCCCAGCCGCGGTAGACCCGCCCGGCGTCGCCGGCCTCCGCGCGCGCGCGCACGAGGGCCGACCCGCCCGCGGCGATCCGGTCCTCCATGCGGCGGTTCCACGCCGCGACCCCCAGCTCGAGCGCCAGCTCGTCGCGGTAGGCCTCCACGGTCGTGGCCGGCGCGCCCACCGGGCCGAGCCGGGTGATCCGGACCTCCTCGGCCTTGATCTCCGGGTCCGTCGCGACGACCGCGAACGACGCCTCGTAGGCCTTCACCCCGCCGTCGGCGGGGGTGGGGCAGGCGCGGGCCTTCGCCGGGCCGAACGCCGCGCCGATCGCCTTCACCATCTCGGCGGGGTCGGCGTCGCCGATCACGAGGACGGTCGCGTTCGACGGCGCGTACCACGCGCCGTAGTAGTCGCGGAAGTCCTGCGGCGTGAAGCCGTCGATGGTCGCCTCGGTGCCGATCGTGTCGCGGCGGGCCCACAACGCGCCGGGCGCGATGCGCGCGCGGATCCGGTCGCGCACCCGCTGCCGGCCCGACAGCCCGCGGCGCCGCTCCTCCTGGATGATCTGGCGCTCGGCGTCGATCTCCTTCGGCAGCAGGAGCAGCCCGCCGAGCACGTCCGCCATCCACGTCATCGCCTTCGCGACGGTCTCGGGCTTCGCGTCGGGGAGCGAGAGCTGGTAGGTGGTCTGCTCGAGGTTCGTGAACGCGTTCTGGTCCCGCCCGAACGTCATGCCCATGGACTGGAAGAACGGCACCAGCGAGCCCGGCGGGAAGTGCTCGGAGCCGTTGAACGCCATGTGCTCGAGGAAGTGGGCGATGCCGTGCTGGCGGTCCGTCTCGTGGAGCGAGCCCGAGTGCACGTGCAGCCACACGACGGCGCGCCCCGGCGGGTGCCCGTGCCGCCGGACGATGTAGCGGAGCCCGTTCTCGAGCGTGCCGCGCACGAGCGCGGGGTCGGTCGGCAGCGGCTCGCCGCCGGCGCGCGCGGCGCGCGGCGCGCCCAGCGCGGCGAGCCCCGCGAACAGCGCCGCGAGCAGGAGGGGCGACGACCGGCGGGGCGTGGGGCGCATGGGGTGGGCTCCGTCCCCCGCGCGGGCGGGGGCGCGGCAGCGTACCCGGCCGGTCCCTCCGGGCCGAGGCCGCGGGCCGCTCCGCCGCGGGCGGTCGGGCGCGCGGGACCGCGAGGCCCGGCGGCCGGCGGCCGGCGGCCGGTTCGGGGGGGCCCGGGCCCGGGTTCCACGCGTCGCGCCGCCGGGGCCGCGTACGCTCTCCTCCGCACGGGGGCGGCACCGTGCCGCCCCGTCCGGGAGCCCCGATCCATGCCGCGCACGCTCGCCTACGCCGCCCCCGCCGCCGGGAAGCCGCTCGTCCCGTTCTCGCTCGACCGGCGCGAACCCGGCCCGCACGACGTGGACCTCGACGTCCGCTACTGCGGCGTCTGCCACTCCGACATCCACCAGGCCCGCGACGAGTGGACCGGCGCGACGTTCCCCATGGTCCCGGGGCACGAGATCGTCGGGACCGTGCGGCGCGTCGGCGCGGCGGTGACGCGGTTCAAGGCCGGCGACCTCGTGGGCGTCGGGTGCCTCGTCGACTCGTGCCGCACGTGCACGCCGTGCCGCCGGGACACCGAGCAGTTCTGCGAGGCCGGTCCCGCATTCACCTACAACGGCACCGAGATGGACCGCGTCACGCCGACGTTCGGCGGGTACTCGGCGCGCGTGGTCGTCGCCGAGCGCTTCGTGCTGCGGATGCCGGCGGGCATCGCGCCGGAGGCCGCGGCGCCCCTGCTCTGCGCGGGCATCACGACGTACTCGCCGCTCCGCCAGTGGGGGTGCAAGCCCGGCGACCGCGTCGGCGTGGTCGGGCTCGGCGGCCTCGGCCACATGGCGGTGAAGTTCGCGGCGGCGATGGGCGCCGAGGTGACCGTCTTCAGCACCTCCCGCGCGAAGGAGGCCGACGCGCGCCGCCTGGGCGCGACGGACTTCGTCGAGACGCGCGACCCGGCGGTGTTCGCGACGCTCCCCAAGCGGTACGACCTCGTGCTCGACACCGTCTCGGCCCCGCACGACTACAACCTCCACCTCGCGACGCTGCGTCCCCACGGCACGATGATCGTCGACGGCGCGCCGCCCACGCCGACGCCCGTCTCCGCCTTCGGGCTCATCATGGGCAACCGCCGGCTGGCGGGCTCGTTGATCGGCGGCCTCCGCGAGACGCAGGAGATGCTCGACTTCTGCGGGACGCACCACATCGCGTCCGACGTCGAGGTCATCCCGATCCAGGCCATCAACACGGCCTACGAGCGCATGTTGCGGGGCGACGTCCGCTACCGCTTCGTGATCGACCTCGCGACGCTCGCGACCTGACGCCCCGGGCCGGGGCCCCGCGGCCCCGTCCGCCGCCACCCGTCGCCCCTCGCCCGCATCCCGCGACGGCTCACACGCCGCTCGCCCGTCCGCGCGCGCCCCGTTCGGGCAGCGCGGGCAGCGGGCGGCGCGTGGCGGCCGCGCGCCGGTCCTCGACCACGACGCGCACCCGCGGCCGCGGCGCCTCGGCGTCGCCGGCCGCGACCTCCGCCGGCGCGACCTCCGCCGGCGCGACCCGTGCGACCTCGGCCGCGAGCGCGCGCAGGGCGCGTGTCCTCCGTTCGCGCGCGGCGCGGGCGCGGCGGAGGAAGTCGCGGTCCGAGACCCAGACGAGGTCGAGGCGTACCGCGCCCTCGAGTCCGGGCGGCGCGCAGCCCCACGCGGCGAGCCAGCCGATCCGGACGTCGTCGGGCGCCGCGTCCGACGCCTCGACCGACGTGCAGGTCCACACCTCGCGATCGTCCCGTCCGCACCGCTGCGACACGATCGGGTGGCGCCCGAGGAACTCGAGGCCGTCGGATCGATGGTCGCTCCGGCGGAACAGCCGATGGAGCCGGGTCGGCGGCCAACGGTCCGGCACCCGCCACACCCCGCACCCCGGGATGCTGACGGTGGGGTCGTCGCGGACGGCGTCGGCGCGGTCGAAGACGTGCACGGACAGCGTCAGCTCGAGGCGCTCGAGCACCGCGGTCGCGAACCCGGGCGTGCGCGCCGTCGCGAGCGCGTTGCCCAGCGCGACCCACGCCGTCGTCGTCGGGTCGAGGCGGCGGAACAACGCGAGGCCCGCCGCCCCGTATCGGTCCGGGTGTCGGGCCAGCACCGTGACGACGCCGTGCAGCAGCAGGCCCTTCGCGTGCGGCAGCAGCATCGCGGCGTCGAGGGGCGGATCGAGGACGACGAGCGCGTCGAGCAGCGCGATGCGCAGCGGGAGGCGCGCCGTGTCGTCGGGGTCCTCGCGGCGCAGGAGGTCCACCAGCCGCGGCACGGCGGCCTCGATCCGGTGCTCCGCGGCGTGGTGCGCGCCCCAGGCCACCTCCTCCGGCGTCGTGCCGTCGAGGTGGCGGAGCGCGTGCTCGACCTCCTCGACCGGGGGCTGCGCCGGCGGCGGCGCCTCCGCGTGTGCGGACGACGCGCGCACCGAGCCCAGCGCGGCGACGAACGCGACGGCGAGCACGAGGGAGCGTCGAAGGGGCACGCACCGACCGGCGCAAACGTCGTACCCGCTGCGGAGGGCGATTTTCGGCCCGAAACGCCCGTGGACGTTCCGCGGCGGTAACGACGCGCACCCGCGGGCGGCGCCGACCGCCGGGCCTCGCGTCGTGGGGAGCACGACGGCGGAGCGCGGGATCGCCGCACGGCGCCCCGACGGCGCGGTAGGGTGCACGGGCCTCCCCCCCGCGGAGTCTACCGTTCGTCCAAGGAGGATCCGGCCTCGCCGGAGATGCGGGCTGATCCCGCACGGGCCGCTCGGGGGGGAGGCTCTCGATGGCGGCGCGGACGCCGCCGGGCCTCGCGGTCAACGCAGGTCGTACTCGAGCAAGCGGCACTCGATCTGGCCGTTCATCACCGAGAACTGCCGCCCCGACTCGAGCCCGAGGTGGGGCACCATCTCGCGGTTGCCGCAGAGCACGAAGGCCCGCGCGCCGCGGCACCGCTCGGCGAGGAAGCGGCCCAGCGCCCGCCACGACGCGACGAGGTCGTCGCCCTCGCCGATGCGCTCGCCGTAGGGCGGGTTGCACAGCACGGTGAACGGCGGCGCGCACGACGGGGTGAACCGCGCGGCGTCCTCGACGCTGAAGCGCGCGAGCGCGCCGACGCCCGCGTGCTCGGCGCTGCGCCGCGCGATGGCGATCGCGCCCCCGTGGCGGTCGGAGCCCTCGAGCGGGAACGGCAGCGTGGGCTTCGCGCGCGCGCGGGCCTCGGCCCGCAGCGTGCGCAGCAGCTCGGCGTCGAGGTCGGGCCAGCGCTCGAACGCGAACCGGCGCTCGAGGCCGGGCGCGCGGTCCGCCGCGAGCATGGCGGCCTCGATGACGAACGTGCCGGAGCCGCACATGGGGTCCACGAGCGGCGAGGCGCGGTCCCACGCCGCGAGGCGCAGGAGGCCCGCGGCGGTCGCCTCGTTGAGCGGGCTCTTCACCTGCAGCGCGTGGTAGCCGCGGCGGTGCAGGCTGTCGCCGGAGAGGTTGCGCCAGATCGTGAGCTGGTCGGCCTTCAGCACGACCTTCAGGGGCAGGTCGGGCGCGTTTACGTTCACGCTCGGCCGGCGGCCCCGGCGCGCGCGGAACTGGTCCACGATCGCGTCCTTCACCGTCAGCGCGACGAAGCTGCTGTGGGTCAGCGCGGAGTCGCGGACCGACGCGTCGACGGCCAGCGTCTGGTCGAGGCGCATGTGCTGCGCCCAGTCGATGCGGTACACGGCGTCGTAGAGCTCGTCCTTGCCGCGGGCCGGCGCGCGCAGCAGGAGGTCCTGCACGCGGACCGCCGACCGCAGCCACAGGTTCGCGAGGTAGCCGAGGCGGCGGTCGCCGCGGAACGACACGCCGCCGGGTCGCGTGGAGAGGTCGCGCGCGCCGAGCTCGACGAGCTCCGCGGTCAACGCGGCCTCGACGCCGAGCGAGCACGGCGCGAAGTACTCGAGGTCGCCGGGGTCGCGCGCGGGCGCGGGCGCCGGTCGCGGCGGCACGGGTCGCGGGGCGTGGGGGGGCGACGGGGTGTGCGGACCGGATCCGGGACCGCGAGGCCCGTCCGGGGGCCGGCCCGAGCGCGGGCCCGGGTCGTAGGGCCGGCGCGGCGGCGGGGGGAAGCGGTGGTCGCGGGGCGCCATCGCGCCATCTTCGGGGCGCGGGGGCGGGTTGCAAGGCCGGCGGCGCGGATCGGCGTCCCCGCGGGGCGACGGTGGCCGGCCGCGTAGACTCCGGCGGACGTGCGTCGCCGACCCGCCCCCCTCGTCATCCCGGCCGTCGTGGCGTTCGCGTTCGCGCTCGCGGTCGGCGGGTGCGTGCGCGCGCCGCGGTGCGTCCCGGACGAACGTGGCGCGGCCGCGTTCACGTCGCCGCCGGCCGCGGCCGCGGGGGCCGGCACGCCGGGGAACGCCCCGCGGCCGGCGATCTCGCCGGCCGTCGCGCGGCCCGGCGACCCCGCGACGCGGGCCGACGACGAGATCGTCGTGTGCGGCGCGCGGTTCCACACCGGCACGAAGGTGGTCCTGTGGACCGACCCCGCGGGGTTCGACGCGTATCGCCCGCACCGGCGGTTCGAGCCCGCCGAGGCCCTCCCGAGCGACGGCCGCGAGGTGCCGCGGTACGGGTCGTTCCGCCGCGGGCTCGACGCCGCCCTCGCGGCGCGGGTCGCCGCCGACGGCTGGCGCCTCGCCGACCTGCAGGCGGTCGTGCACCAGGTCGTGCTCCACTACGACGCGGCGGGCACGTCGGCGCAGGCGTTCGAGGTGCTCCACGACCGCCGCGGCCTCTCCGCGCACTTCCTCGTCGACCTCGACGGGACCGTCTACCAGACGCTCGACCTGAAGGAGCGGGCCTGGCACGCCGGCTCCACCAACGACCGCTCCGTCGGCATCGAGGTGGCGAACATCGGCGCCTACGCGGACCGCGCGGTCCTCGACCGCTGGTACGCGCCGTCGCCCGAGGGCGCGCGGCTCGTCGTCCCCGACGGCGTGCGTCGCGGCGCGCTGCCGGCGGGGGCGACGTTCGTCCCCGCGCGCCCCGGCCCGATCGCCGGGGCGATCCACGGCGAGACGGTGTGGCAACACGACTTCACGGCGGCGCAGTACGAGGCGCTCGCGCGGCTCCTCGCCGCGCTCTCGCGCGTCTTGCCGCGGTGCCGGCTCGCGGCGCCGCGCGGGGCCGACGGCGAGGTGCTGCGCACGTTGCTGCCCGACGGCGAGGCGGGCGCCGCGTTCGAGGGCGTGCTCGGCCACTGGCACGTGAGCGGCGCGAAGGTCGATCCGGGGCCCGCGTTCCAGTGGGACGTCGTCCTCGAACGCGCGCGGGCCGTCCTCGACGGACGCTAGCCCGGTCCATTCACGAGGGATGAGCCGCGACAGGGGCTGAACGATGCCCATCGGCCGGTGGGGGCCGATGGATGCGACCCGGGCGCGGCGCGGAGGCGACGACAGCGTGTTCCTGCACCACGCCGAGGAGCCTCCG
>JAEUHO010000284.1 GCA_016795345.1 Planctomycetia bacterium
CACGTCGGCGCGCGTGAACCTCGGCTTGCGCGTGTCGGGCACGAGGCTGCCGAGCAGCGCGGGCAGGCTCGCCACCGGCGGCAGCTCGCCGAGGTCGCCGTCGCGCACCTCGATCGTGCCGCGGGCGATGAGGTCGTCGAACGCGCCGGTCGGGCTCTCGAACTCGACGTGGGCCGCGACGGCGCCCGCGACCTCGAGGGTGGGGGCGAGGTCGCCGCGGAGCGCGTCGAGCGAGACGCCGGCCACGTCGAGGACGCCCTCGAACGCGACGGGCGCGCGCGTGTGGACCGCCACGCGGCCCGTCAGGCGGCCGCCGTAGAAGCCCGCCTCGAACGGCGCCGCCGTGAGGATGCCGTCGGCCCAGCGGACCGGGACGACGACGCCCGTCAACGCGAGGCCCGCGACGCGCGCGTGGTCGAGGCGCAGCGTGCCCGTCGCGGCGGCGGCGTCGCCGAGCACGAGGCGCTCGAGCTCGACGACGCCCGACGTCTCCTCGAGCCGCGTGCCGACGTCGCGGTCGAGGCCCCGGAGCAGCAGCCGGCCGCGGACCTCGCGCGCCCCGCGCGCGTCGGCCGCCGACACGACGATCGGCGCGAGCTCGACGAGCCCGCGCGGCGCGCCGCCGGGCGGGGCCTTGGGCCGCGCCGTCAGCCCGAGCGCGCCCCGCACCGTGAGGCCGCCGCGGTCGTCCACGTCCACCTCGAGGCTCGGGGCCTGCAGCAGGCGGTCCTTCGTCGCGTCGGCGAAGGTCGCGCGCAGCGACTCGGGCAGCAGCCCGAGCAGCTCCGGCGTGACCGCGAGGTCGATCATGCGCGCCGACAGCCGGCCCTCGATGCCGGCGGGCCCGTAGCGGCCCTTCGGGATCGAGAGGCGCAGGCCCGAGCCCTCGAGCGACAGCCCCTCCATCCGCACGTCGTCGCCGTCCACCGAGAAGCCGCCGCGGACCGCGAGGCGCAGGTCGCCGATGCGCGCCTCGAGCTCGGCGTTGCGGACGGTGACCGCGGCGGTGAGCTCGCAGTCGGGGCTCGCCGGGTCGCGGCGCAGCCGCAGGGCGAGGTCGAGGTGCCCGGTGGGCGCGATGGTGACGCCCTCGGGGAAGATCGGGTCGCACGGCGAGGCCCGCTGGATCGCGGTCAGGAGCCCGCGCGTCACGGCGATGCGCTCCGTGGCGACGCGGAGGTCCCACGCGCCGCGCGCGCCGGCGGCGATCGTGCCGTCGAGCGTGATCGGCGCGCGGCCGACGCGGCCGCGCAGGCCCACGAGCTCGGCGTTGCCGCCGACGACGTGCAGCGCGCCCGCGAGGCCCGTGACGTCGAGCCCGGCGTCGGGCCCGTCGTCGCCGAGGCGGATCGCGACGTCGCGCAGCGTGACGTCCCAGCGCTCGGGGCCGGGGTCGTCGCCCGCCGGCAGGTCGGCGACGAGGTCCACCGTCCCGCGGGGCCGCAGGAAGGCCCAGGTCTCGCCGAGCGCGCCCTTCCCCGGCTCGCTCGCCTTCACCGCGGTCTCGAGCTCGCCCTCGATGCGCGCGCCGCGCGCGGCCACGCGGACGCGGCCGCGGCGCGCGTGTTCGTCGATGGTGGCGTCCACCGTGACGTCGGCGCCGGCCGCGCGGCCCTTCGCGCGCACGTCGAACCGGCGGCCGCGGTCGGTCCCGTCCGGGAGCGGGGGCCGGACGAGCGACACGCGGGCGTCCACGTCCGCGAGCTCGAGGGGGAACGGCGTGTAGCGGAACCGCTCCCCGACGAGGTCCACGTCGAGCTCGACGGCGGCGGCGCGGTCGAGGCCCGGCCGCTTGAGCACGTCGAGGACGAGGCGGTCCACGGTGCCGATGGGGCGGAACCGGTCGAGGAAGCCCGCGAACGTGCTCCCCTCCACGGCGGCCTCGAGGTCGGCGTCGACCGGGATCTGCGAGGCCTCGACGGTGAGCATCACCTCGGTGTCGCCCTCGCCCCAGCGCACGTAGCCGGTGGGCCCGCCGGTGCGCGAGCGCTCGTCGGCGCCGCGCACGCGGATCCGCGCGCCGCGGTGGCGGCCCTCGATCGCGTCGAAGCGCACCTCGCCGGGCGTGACCGTGACCCGGCCGAAGCAGTGCTCGGCGGCGTAGGGGAAGCCGTCGCGCATCGGCCGGCCCGCGGGCGTCCGCTGCCCCTTCATGGGCTTGCCGACGTACACGAACGTCGCGTCGATCAGGTCCACCACGGCCTCGTAGCGGAACGGGCCGCCGCGGTCCTTGCGCAGGGTGACCAGCACGTCCGCGCGCCCGGCGGCCGAGAACTCCTCGCGGATCTCGTCGCCCACCGGGCCCAGCGCGGCGAGGAGCGCCGGGTCGTCGAGGCGCAGCCCCTCGATGCGGAGGTCGAGGTCCACCAGCTCGCCCTCGTCCTCCACGCGGCCCTGGGCGCGGACCTCGGCGCCGGCGAGCGACGTCGAGAGGCGGCGGATGTCCACGCGGTTGCCCGAGAGCTCGAGCGAGAGGTCGATCTTCCCGAACAGCTCGTTGATCTGCTCGCGGGTCCGGGCGTCGATCGTCTCGGCGCCGGGCATCGCGCCGATGTCGAGGCGCACGGTCCCCTCGAAGCGGGGGAACACGCGCACGCGCCCCGCCTCGACCTCGGGGTCGCGCGTGACGCGGACGGCGAGCCGGTGGGGGCCCTCGGCGAGCCGCTGCCCCTCGACCCGCTCCAAGAGGTCGGGCGCGAGCACGGCGCGCACCTCGGGCGTCAGCAGCAGCCGGTCCCACAGCGCGAGGACGTCGAAACGGTCGCGCTGGAGGTCCGCCGTGCCCTGGAACGTGATCTCCTCGTCGCGCGACATGCCGAGGCCCTGCGGCAGGAACCCGCCCTCGACGCGCACCCCGCCGTCGGGCCCCGGCGTCGCCTTCGCGTGGAACGCGCCGAGGGTCAGGACGTAGCCCGACCGGAACTTCGTGCTCGCCGCGTGGGCCCGCAGCCGGAACGTCCCGTCGGTCACGACGAGGGTCGGCGGCGGCGACTGCCGCGCGCCCCGGACCGTCGGCGGGTCGAACGGGAAGTCGAGCTCGAGCTCGCCGTCCGCCGTCTCGTGGGTCGAGATCAGCGGCCGCACGAGCACCACCGACTTCAGCCGCAGGACGCCCGCGGTGATCGCGAGCGGGTCGTGCCGCAGCTCGACGGCCTCGGCCTCGAGCGTGGGCGCCGGGTCGTCGGGGCCCTGCACGCGCAGCCGCTCGATCCGCACGCCGTCGAGGGGGTGGGCGACGACCCGGCCGTGGGTCTGGTGGGGGCCGAAGATGTCGGTGAGCGCGGCCTCGGCGAACGCCTCGAGGCGGGCGGGCTCCGGGCGCAGGACCGTCCGCTGGAAGAAGTACAGCCCGCCCACGAGGGCGGCGAGCAGGACGGGGCGGAGCCAGCGGGAGAGCACGGGACGATGCTACGGGCGCGGCGAGCCGCCGCGGGATCGCGACCCACCGGGGGGGGACGCGAGGCCCGGTGGCCGTCAGGCGCGCTTGGCGGCGTCCTCGTTGGCCCCGGGTTCCGGGGTCGCGAGCGCGGGCCCCTGACGGTAGGTGCGGGCGACGCGGCGGCCGATGCCGCAGAGGATCTCGTACGGGATCGTGCCGCACCAGCGCGCGAGGTCGTGCACGGTGACGCGTTCGTCGCCGTCGCGCCCGACGAGCGTGACCTCGTCGTCGACCTCGACGCCCGGGATGCCGGTCACGTCCACCATGATGTAGTCCATCGACACGCGGCCGACGACGGGCGCGCGGTGCCCGCGCACGAGCACGTGGGCCTTCTGCGAGAGGCCCCAGCGGTAGCCGTCGTTGTAGCCCACGGGCAGCGTGGCGATGCGCGCGCGGCCCTCGGTGGTGTGGGTGCCGCCGTAGCCGATCTTCGCGCCCTTGCGGTGGTCGCGCAGGTACACGACCTGCGTCTTCCACGTCAGCGCGGGCTCGTACGGGTCGGCGTCGGCGTGCGGCGACAGGCCGTAGACCGCGAGGCCCGGCCGCACGAGGTTGAACTCGCCCGGGATCGCGGCGCCGAGCCCGCCGCTCGCGAGCGCGTGGCGCCAGCGCGGCGAGATCCCCTCCATCCCGAGCACGTCGAGGACGCGGCGGA
The DNA here is from genome assembly GCA_016795345.1 of Planctomycetia bacterium. Classification (GTDB taxonomy): domain Bacteria; phylum Planctomycetota; class PLA2; order PLA2; family JAEUHO01; genus JAEUHO01. Next base: position 4,095 of record JAEUHO010000284.1, read on the forward strand.
ACCGCGCGAGCTGCCGCTCGGTGTCCTTGCGGCCCTCGGGCGTCGCGTGCGCGAGGTGCGTCGCGATGCCCTCGAGCTCGAGGGACGGCGTCCGCTGGATCTCGCGCGCGAGGGCGGGGGCGCGCTCGGGCGCGCACCCGAGGCGGCCCATGCCGGTGTCGACCTTGAGGTGGACCTTGACGCGCGCGCCCATCTTCTCGGCGGCCCGCGCCAGGGCCCGCGCGCGGTGCGCCGTGTGGATCGTCACGGAGATCCCGCCGCGGATCACCTGCTCCATCTCGCCGCGGACGATCGCGCCGAGGATGAGGATGGGGGCGGTGATGCCCGCGCGGCGGAGCTCGAGGGCCTCCTGCGAGTCGCCGACGCCGAGCGAGGTCACGCCCTGGCCGAGGAGGTGCCACGAGACCGGGACCGCGCCGTGGCCGTACGCGTCGGCCTTCACGACGAGCATGACGTCGGCGCCGCCGGCGCGCTCCCGCACGCGGGCGAGGTTGCGCTCGAGCGCCGACAGGTCGATCTCGGCCCAGGTCCTCGCGTGCAGCACGGGCGAGCGGTCCTCGCGTTGACGTCCATTCCGAGGGTCGGGTGCGGACGTCGCGGGCTTGAGCGCGGATTCCGGGGGCGGCGCGGGCGGGCCGCGGTCGGGGCCCTCGCCGGCGACCGGCCCGTCGGCGAGGCGCGCGTCGTCCGCGGGGGGCGGGCCCTCGGCGGGGGGGCGATCGGGGGTCACGGGGCGCGCTCGCCGCGCAGCCGGGCCTCGGCCGTGGAGGGCTGCAGGTACATCGGCGCGAGGGTGTCCGGGTCGTCCACCGTGCCCGCGGCGAAGCGGCGCCACGCGAGGCGGATCACGGCCTCCGCGCTCGGCGGGTCGGTGCGCACGCCGGCCACGAGGCCGGTCAACGGGAGCGTCACCGCGAGGCGTTCGGCGTCCTCGCCCACCAGCACCGCCTTCGGCAGGCCGCGCTCCTCGAGGACCCCGCGGATGGCGCCCGCCGTGCCGCGGGCCGGGCGCGCGATGCGCTGGGGGAGCGCCGTGGCGTCGAGCGGCGTGCCCTCGGCCGCGGTCGCCGGCGCGTGCCAGAGCGCGAAGTACGCCTCGCCGTTCCGCGCGTCGCGCAGCGCGAGCAACGGGAGGCGCGCGGGCCCCGCCGTCAACGCGAGGGCCTCGAGGCTGCCGACCCCGACGAGCGGGGTGCCGCGGCCCACCGCGAGGCCCTTCGCCGTCGCCACCCCGACCCGGGTCCCGGTGAACGACCCGGGCCCGACCTCGACGGCGATCCCGTGCAGGTCGGCGGGGGCGACGCCGTGCGCCGCGAGGAGCGCCGCGACGGCCGGCGCGACGCCCCGGCCTCGGTCGGCGCCGGTCGCGAGGGGGGCCGATACGACCCGGCCGTCCGCCAGCGACAGGCCCACGGACGGGAACGGGCCGGCGGTGGCGAGGGCGAGCAGCAGCATGAAACACCACCCTACGGTCCGGCACCCCCAGCCCGAAGAAGGGCGCGGCATGGTTGCTGAATACAATAAATTGGGGCCCCGGCGGCCGAAGACCCCGGCGGCCCCTCGCGTTCCGGGCGCGTACGGTCGATGCTACCCATCGGGCCTCGCGTGTCGCGGGCCCCCGACCGATCTCGAGGCCCCTTGTCCGACGCGTTCTTCGGTACCGACGGGATCCGCGACGTGGCCGGCGAGGGGCGGCTGACGCCGGGGAACGTCCGGCGCATCGGCCGGGCCGTCGCCGCGTTCGCGAAGGCGCGGCTGCGTCCGTCGCCCCGCGTGATCGTGGGGCGCGACCCCCGTCCGAGCGGCCCCGCGATCCTGGCGGCGCTCGCCGAGGGCATGGCGGCGGAGGGCGTCGCGGTCGAGGACGGCGGCGTGCTGCCGACGCCCGCGGTCGCGTGGTTCACCGTCGAGGGGGGCGCGGACCTCGGGATCGCGATCACCGCGAGCCACAACCCGCCCGAGGACAACGGCATCAAGGTGCTGCTGCCCGGCGGCCTCAAGACGTCGCCCGCCGACGAAGCCGACCTCGAGGCCCGCATCGCCGCGGCGCCGCCGACCGGCGCGCCGGCGCAGGTGCGCGCGCGCCCCGACGCGGTGGACCGGTACGTCGCCGCCGCGGTCGTGCGCGTCTCCGCGGGCGGCCCGCTGAAGGGGCTGCGCCTCGTGGTGGACTGCGCGAACGGCGCGACGACGCGGACCGCCACGCGGATCCTGACGGCCCTCGGCGCCGACGTGAAGACCCCCGTCGGGTCCGACCCCGACGGCGCGATCAACGACGGCTGCGGCACGCAGCACCCCGACGCCTGGCGCGCCGCGGTCCGCGCGGCGGCGGCCCACGGCGGCCTCGCGTTCGACGGCGACGGCGACCGCGTGCTGCTGTGCGACGAGACCGGCGAGGTGCTCGACGGCGACCCCGTGCTGCACCTGCTCGCGACCGACCTCGACGCCGCGGGCGCGTTGCCCGGCCGGCGCGTGGTCGCCACGGTCATGTCGAACTTCGGGCTCGAGGAGGCGCTCGCGGCGCGCGGCATCGCGCTCGACCGCGCGCCCGTGGGCGACCGGCACGTCGCGGCGCGCATGCGCGCGACAGGCGCCGCGCTCGGCGGCGAGCAGTCCGGTCACGTGCTGCTCGCGTGGGGCGGGGCGCTCCTCGGCGACGGCGTGGTCGCGGGCGTCGCGGCGCTGCAGGCCGCGCGGCGGCGGCGCGTGCCGCTCTCGCGCTGCCGGGCCGAGGTCGCGCGGTATCCGCAGGTGCTGCGCAACGTCCGGATGGCCGAGCGCGTCCCGCTCGAGGGCTCGGCGGGGTTCCAGGCCGCGCTGCGCGCCGAGGAGCGCGGGCTCGCGGGCACCGGGCGGGTCGTCGTGCGCTACAGCGGGACGGAGCCCCTGCTGCGGATCATGGTCGAGGGCAAGGACGCCGCGGCCGTCGAGGCCGCCACCGGCCGGCTCGAGCGGGCCGCGCGCGACCTGCTCGTCCCGACGGCGCGCCCGGTCAGCCCCCCCGCTTCTTGAGCATGCAGAAGACGGTGGTCTTGCTGGCGAGGCGCACCGGCTGCGGCGGCGGCGTCTTGAACCAGAGGAAGACCTCGGCGACCTCGTTCTCGGCCGGCGGCTCGCCGGGCTTCGGGGGCGGCGGCACCGCGATGGCGTAGGCCCACTCCGCGGGCGACTTCTTCATCCACTCGAGCGCGCGCGGGTCGCCCCGCAGGTCGGCCGACAGCAGGCGGGTGGCCGGGTCGAACGTCGTGGACGCGCGGATCGTCAGCTCCCACTCGCGCGCGAGGTCGGGGTTCTCCCAGAGCTCGCGCACGCGGCCCGCGAGCTTCTCGCTCTTGCGCGACTTGAGCATCACCGTGCCCTTGACGCGCTCCGGCCGGATCTCGACGAGGTCGGTGCCGCGCAGCGGGCCCGACCGCCGCCACTCGTCGAACCGGGCGTCGAACTGGAACGGCGTGAAGATGTCCGGGTCGGTGTCGAGCCACGCAGTCAGGTCCACCGCGTCGGGCGTGATCTCCGACGGCAGCGCCGTGGCGAACAGGTTGGCCGGGCCGGTGAGCGTGACCTCCGGGTCGGCGAACTGCGGCAGCTCGGACTCGATGTTGGCGTACTTGCCGGCCTTCTGGATCGACGGCGACGCGATCTTCAGCTTCACCTCGACGATGCGGTGCCAGGTCGCCTCGATCTCGGGCAGGACCTCCTCGACGAGGTTCGCCGCGCCCTCCACGGGGAACTGCAGCTGGTCGCCGCGGCTGATGGGGCCGACGCGCCCGGAGTTGACGCCGGCGGGCACCGAGAAGAGGTACCGCGCGGGCTCGGTCGACTGCGTCAGCTCGCCCTTGAAGCGCTCCACCTCGCCGCGCGAGCCCTTCACCACGACCTTCACGGTGCCGCGGTCGTTGCCGCGCTCCACGCGGATGGACGCGTCCGGCGGCACGAGCCGCACGGCGACCGACACGCGGTCCTCGACGACGATGCGGTCGCGCACCGCGTTCCACAGCAGGATCGCGACGACGACCGCGAGCAGCTTGAGCGGCGCGTCGCTCGTCAGCCGCGCGACGAGGCTCCGCTTCGCGAGCACGCGCTCGCCGGCGGCGTCGGGGCCGCGGCCCGCCGGCCGCAGGGCGTCGTACGGCGACGGGCGCGGGTCGACGCCGTTGGACACGGCGGGCCCGGGCCCGCGGGGCTCCGTGCCCGGGCTGCCCGTCGGGTCCGGCGAGGGCGCGGCGTCGGTCACGGGGCCCCCTGGGCGATGCCGGTGCGCTCGGCCATCACGACGGAGAGGTAGGCGGAGAGCCACTGCGGGTCGGAGTACGGGGTCAGCTCGCCGCGCTCCGCGACGTGGATGCTGCCCGTCTCCTCCGACACCACGACGACGACCGCGTCGGACTGCTCCGACAGCCCGAGGGCCGCGCGGTGGCGCGTGCCGAAGCGGAACGGCAGGTCGGTGCGCTCGGTGAGCGGCAGCCGGCAGGCGGCGGCCGCCAGCCGGTCCTTCCGGACGATGGCCGCGCCGTCGTGCAGCAGCGTCTCCGTCGAGAAGATCGTGTCGAGCAGCTCGGCGCGGATCATGGCGTCGAGCCGGACGCCGGTGTCGAGGTAGCCCGTGAGGTCGACGTTGCGCTCGATGGCGATCAGGGCGCCGATGCGGCGCTTGGCGAACGTCGTGACCGCCGCGACGACCTCGTCCACGGCCCGGATCTCGATCGCCTTCTCCGCGCCGCGGCGCCGGCGGCCGAACAGGCCGCTGAACAGGCTCGACTCGCCCAGCCGCGCCGCGCCGTGGCGCAGCTCGGGCTGGAACAGGATCACGAGGCCGGTGAAGAAGATCGGCAGCGCGTGGGCGAAGAGGTAGTCGATCACGCCGAGGTTGAGGGCGCGGGCGGCGAGCGAGAACCCGAGCAGCACGAGCCAGCCCACCAGCGCGGGCCCGCGGAAGAACCCGCCCGCCACGGTCTTCCGGAGGAAGCGCAGCGTGAAGTAGATCGCCAGGGCGATCATCGCGATCTCGGCCCAGCCGAAGATCGACTGCGGGAAGTACTTCCGGAGCTCGCCCATGGACGCGCGGATCCTACCCGCCACGGCGCGACCCTGCCACGCCGACACGAGGAACGACGCGCCGCGCGCGCGCGAGGTTCCCGGCGTTCCGGCCGCGCGCCGCGCCCCCCGGGACGCCGCGCCCGGCGTCAGGCGCCGGGTCGGATCCGCGCGAGGACCTTCACGAGGTCCACGGTCTCGGCCACGTCGTGGACCCGGACGGCGTGCGCGCCGGCCTCGACGGCGCGGGCCACGCAGGCCAGCGAGGCCGCCAGGCGGCCCTCCACCGGCCGGCCGGTGATCGCCCCGAGGAAGCCCTTGCGAGACGCGCCCACGAGGACCGGGAACCCCGCGGACACCAGCCGCGGGAGGTGCACGAGCAGCGCCTCGTTGTGGGCGAACGTCTTGCCGAACCCGAGGCCCGGGTCGATCCACACCCGCGTCGGCGGGACCCCCGCGGCGACCGCCGCCCCCGCCCGCTCGACGAGGTAGGCCCGGACGTCCTCGACGACGTCGTCGTACCGCGGGGCGACCTGCATCGTGCGCGGGTCGCCGCGTTTGTGCATCAACATGACCCCCGCGCCGTGGCGCGCGGCGACCCGCAGGAGGTCGGGGTCGTCCGTGCCGGCGGAGACGTCGTTCACGAACGTGGCGCCCGCGGCGAGGGCCGCGTCGGCCACCGAGGCCTTGCGGGTGTCCACCGACACCGGCAGGGCCAGGCCCGCCCGCCGCAGCGCCGCGATCACGGGGACCACCCGCTCGGCCTCGACCGCCGCGGGCACGGGCTCGGCGCCGGGGCGCGTGCTCTCGCCGCCGACGTCGAGCACGTCCGCGCCCTCGCGCGCGAGCGCGAGGGCGTGGGCGACCGCGGCCTCGGTCGTGCCGTGCCGCCCGCCGTCCGAGAACGAGTCGGGCGTGACGTTGACGATCCCGACGACGAGGGGACGCAAGGCCGCGCCGCCGTCAGTACGCGAAGCCGCCCTGGGGCTCGCCGGGCGCCGGCCGCGCGGCCGGGCCCGCGTCGGTGGCGGGCTTCGGGGCGGCCGCCCCGGCCCGCCGGGCCCGCTCGTCGCGCTCCTTCGCCGCCGCGCGGTGGCCCGCGAGGTCGCCGCCCTGGAGCGCGAGCCGGACCTCCTCGGCCGAGAGCGTCTCGTGCTCGAGCAGCGCCTGCGCGACGCGGTGCAGGCCGTCGAGGTGGGCCGACAGAGTGGCCCGGGTGTCGGCGTAGGCCGCGTCGAGGAGGCCCTTGACCTCCTCGTCGATCAGCACCGCCGTCGCCTCGGAGTGGTTGACGGTCCGCGTGACCTCGCGGCCGAGGAACAGGTGCTCCTCGCCCTCGGCCAGCGAGATGGGGCCGAGCCGCTCGCTCATGCCCCACTTCGTCACCATCTGCCGGGCCAGCTCGGTCGCCTGCTCGATGTCGTTGGACGCGCCCGTCGAGATGTCGCCGAGCACCAGCTCCTCGGCCGCGCGGCCGCCGAACGCGGTCCGCAGGCGCGAGAGGAGCTTCTTGCGCCCCATGCTGTACTCGTCCTTCTCGGGCAGCCACATGGTCATGCCGCCGGCCATGCCGCGCGGGATGATCGTGACCTTGTGCAGGGGGTCCGTGCCCTCCTGGAGCTCGACCATCAGCGCGTGGCCGGCCTCGTGGTAGGCCGTGAGCCGGCGGTCCTCGGGGGAGATGACCCGGCTCTTGCGCTCGCGGCCGTACCGGATCTTGTCGCGGGCCTCCTCGAAGTGGCGCAGCTCGACGGTGTCGCGCGCGTCGAGGACCGCCAGCAGCGCGGCCTCGTTGACGACGGCCTCGAGGTCGGCGCCGGAGAAGCCCGGCGTCGCGCGGGCGACGACGGAGAGGTCGGTGCCCGGGGCGAGCCGCACCTTGCGGGCGTGCACGCGCAGGATCGCCTCGCGGCCCGTGACGTCCGGGAGGTCGATGACGACCTGGCGGTCGAAGCGGCCCGGGCGCAGGAGCGCGGGGTCGAGCACGTCCGGCCGGTTCGTGGCCGCCAGGACGATGATCCCCTGCTCGGTGTCGAACCCGTCCATCTCGACGAGGATCTGGTTGAGCGTCTGCTCGCGCTCGTCGTGGCCGCCGCCGAGGCCCGTGCCGCGCCGGCGCCCGACCGCGTCGATCTCGTCGAGGAAGATGATGCACGGCGCGCTCTCGCGGGCCTGCTTGAAGAGGTCGCGCACGCGGCTCGCGCCCACGCCCACGAACATCTCGACGAAGTCCGAGCCCGAGATCGAGAAGAACGGCACCCCGGCCTCGCCGGCGATGGCCTTCGCGAGGAGCGTCTTGCCGACGCCCGGCGAGCCCACGAGGAGCACGCCGCGCGGGATCCGCGCGCCGATCTTCGTGAACTTGCCCGGGTTCTTCAGGAACTCGACGATCTCGCGGACGTCGGCCTTCGCCTCCTCCACGCCCGCGACGTCGTCGAAGGTCGTCGAGACCTTCTCCTTCACGTACACGCGCGCGCGGGAGCGCCCGAAGTTGAGGACGCCGCCGGGGCCGCCGGCCGACCGCGCGTTGCGCACGAGGAGGAACCAGAGCAGCAGGGCGATCAGGAGGACCGGGAGCAGGTTCAGGAAGACCGAGCCCACCATGGAGCCGCCGCGCTCGGCGCGGACGTTCTTCGGCCCCAGCTCCTTCGCCCAGGCTTCGCGCTTCTCCGCGGTGAGCACCGACGAGCCGCGCTCGCCCGTGCCGATCACGCCCACCTTGAACCCGCGGTACGCCTTGTACTCCGGGACGTACTCGCCCGTGATGGACGTGTCGTCGATGATGGTCAGGCGCTCGACGATCTTCGGGCCGCGGGAGCCGGGCGTCGTCGGGTCCCCCGGCGGGTTCAGGATCTGCTGGTCGAGCTCGTAGAACGTGAGCTCGACGATGTCGGGGCTGCGGACCTGGAAGAGGACGAGCCCGAAGACGACGAGTCCCAGGATCAGGAGCATCATCGGGACGTTGCGGCGGGCCCGCGCCGGCCGCGGGCCGTCGGGGTCGTGGGGGCGTTGCTCGGGCATGGCGCCGAGTCTACCCCCCGGGATTGGGCCCGACCCGCCTCCCCCGACCGGAACGGGCGCCCCCGGCGGCGTCGCGGACCCTCGCGCCGCCGCGCCGGATCGCCGGTCGCGCGCGCCGGGGGCGCGGCGGCGGCCGGGCCTCGCGTCCCGGGGACGGGGGAGCGACCCGTGCCCGCGCGGCCGAGGCGGCGGGCGCGCGGCGGGTCGCGCGATCGTCGGCCGTCCGGGCCGCGCGACGCGCCGGCCGCGTCACCGGCCCAGGGAGAACGGCAGCTCGCGGGGCGCGGGGTCGGTGCGCGGGCCGAGTTTGCGGCGGTCGGGCGGGACGGCGTCCGGCTCGCCGACCGGGCGCTCGAGCCCCTGCACGATCCGGATCGCGAGCGTCCGCAGCACGGCGTCGGTCGCCGAGCCGTCGTCGGTCTCGCCGTAGCGCCCCGGGCCGTACTCCTGGCGCGCCTCGACGGTGTACGCGCGGAGCACGGCGCCCGAGCGCGCGGTGAGCGTGCAGTCGACGGTGAACCGCCAGCGCCGCGCGATGGGGGTGCGCTGGCTGTCGTCGTCCTCCGCGAGCACGTCGGACGTCGCGGCGCGGATGGTGCCCGTCAACACGGCGTCCGCCGTGGACGGCGAGAGCATGCGCCAGGGCGTGCGCGCGCGGACCTCCTCGGCGACGACCTTCGTGAGCCGTTGCTCGAGGTCGCGCCGGAACGTCTGGTTGTCGAACTGCGCGACCGCGATCGTGGCGACGCCCGGCTGCTCGACGAGGCGGCGGGTCGAGTAGCCGCAGCCGGCGAGCGTCGCCGCGACGAACGCGACGGCGACCCAGGGGCGGCGGAGGCGGCTTCGGGACGCGAGGCCCGGCGGCCGCCGGTCCGGGGCGGGCGGCGGCGTCCCGCCGTCGGCGAGGCGGCGGTCGGGCCTCACGGCGCCGGCGTCGACGCGTCGCGGCTGCTGCGCCGCGGGGGCGGCAGGGCGCCGGGCGTGGGGGCCGGCCCCGTCGCGGGCGACGACGTCATGGCGGGCGGCAGCACGCGCGGCGGCG
>JAEUHO010000293.1 GCA_016795345.1 Planctomycetia bacterium
TCGGCGAGCCCCTTCGCCTCGAGCGACGCGGCGAGGCGGTACCGCCCGGCGACGTCGTCCGCGGGGAGCGCGTCGAGCGCGCGGCGCGCCGCCGTGCGAGCGCTGTCGCCCGCGACGACCGACGCGACCGCCGCCGCCGGCAGCCGGACCTCGCCCGCCGACGTCCGCACGATCACCTCGGCGGCGGTGCGCTCGACGGCGCCCTCGACGACGACCCCGTCCTTCGTGGTCACGACGTCGGCCGAACCGACGGGCAGGCCGGCGACCCCCAGGTACGCGAGGCCCGGTGCGAGCCGGAGGGCGAAGCGGCGGACGGACGAACCTGCCATGGGGGGCTCCAGCGACGACCCGACGCCCCATCCAAACGTGGGAGGCCGCCCGCCGCACGATCGCCCCCATCCCCCGGTGGCCGCTGGCGCTCGCCCCGGGCCCCGTGCTTCGATGCCCGGCATGGCCCGACCGCCGCGTTCGCTCGCGCTCCTGCTCCTGCTCGCCTCCTGCGGCGGCGGGGGGGGCGGCGGGGGTGGGGGCCCCGCGCCGACACCGGTCGTCACCGCGTGCTCGGGACCTTTGGCCTCGGCCGTCGGCGGCGTCGTCACGGTCACCGGCAGCGACTTCCCGGGTGACGCGGGGGCACCCGCCACGGTGCGGCTCCGCGTCGAGGACGGCCGGCCGTTTGGGGGCTGCGGCGAGACGACGGTCACGTTCGACGCGACGCGCCTCGACGCGTCGACGGTGACGGGGACGCTGGACCCGTTCGTGCTGACGCGCGACGTCGTGGCCGCCGTCGAGGTGGACTTCGGGGGCGGGATCGTCGCCGTGTCGCCGGCGCCCATCGTCACGGTGACCGGCGCGGCGAACTCCGGCGTGGACCACGACCTCGACGGCGTGCCCGACGCGTGCGACCCGCGGACGTTCACGTTCGAGACCGACGCGGTCGGGGCGCGGCCCGCGGGCGCGACGTCGTGGGACGCGAGGCCCGCGCTGCTGACGGTGCGCGACGTCGGCGGGGACCACGCCGTGGCGTACGCCGCGACGGGCGACGTCCCGTACGACCGCATCGAGGCGCTGCGCCTCGACCACCCGCAGCAGGACGTCGACGTCTACCTCGACCTCGAGACGAACGCCGGCGTCTTCAACTGCGAGCTGTGGAGCGACGGCTCGTACCGCGGCGCGGCCGGCGCGGGCCTGATCGTCCAGGTGCAGGCGTCGGGCCAGGTCGTCGGGTACCAGCGCCTCTGGAACTCGATCCAGACCAACGTGCCCGGTCCGATGCTACCGCCGTCGGGCCGGATGCGCGTCCGCGTGCGCAAGGGCGAGGGCTCGACGACGACGGTCCGCTACGACCTGTGGAACGGGACCGGCTTCACGTCCGACGCGTTCGTGTGGACCGTCCCCGACGACCGGCAGTTCCGGGGCCAGGAGTTCGCCCTCTGCAACTACCTCGTCAACCCCGCGACGCGCGGGCTCAAGCGCGTCACGGTGGTGCCCGCGATCCCCGCGGCCGCGCTCACCGTCGCCCGCTCGCCCCTCACGTCCACCGACGACATGCTCTTCCAGCGCGACGGAGCGGGCCTCGCGTCCATTCCCCTGCGCCTGCTCCTGCGGCCGCCCGCGGACGGAGCCGTCGAGGCCCGCGTCGTCGGGTCGTCCACGGGCGTCCCGCTCGACGGCCACGACTGGGGCGCGCACACGCTCGCGGTCCCGGCGGCGGCCGGCGGCCTGCGCCGCGACCTCGTCGTCGCGGGCGTGCCGACGGGCGGCAACTACGACGTGCAGGTGCGGCTGCTCGACGACGCCTCGCCGCCGAACGTCGTCGCGCAGCAGGTGCTCCGCGACGTCGCGGTGGGCGACGTCTTCGTCGCGGCCGGGCAGAGCAACACGTCCGGTTACTCCGGCACGTACTCCGGCGCGGAGGCGCCGATCCCGGAGGTGCATCTCTTCGGCAACGACGGCCGCTGGAAGCCGGCGAGCGAGCCGATGGACGACGGCGCCGACCAGACCGACGTGATCTCGTCCGAGAACCCGACGATCGGCTTCCAGCTCGCGTTCGGCAAGGCGCTCTTCCAGGCGAGTGGCGTGCCGGTCGCGCTGGTGCCCACGTCGCTCGGCGGCACGAACCTGCACACGCAGTGGCAACGCGACCCCGCCCATCCGGCCTCGAGGATCACGCTGTACGGGTCCATGATCCATCGGGCGCGCACGGCCTGCGCGGCGACGCCGGCGCGCGGGATCGTCTGGTTCCAGGGCGAATCCGACGCGATCGGCAACCGGACGCAGGCGCAGTACGAGGCCGACCTCGGCGCGTTCGTCGCGAACGCGCGCGGCGACCTCGGCGCGCCGGGGCTCGTGTTCCTGTGCGGCCAGCTCGGCACGTACAGCGCCGCGTCGCTGCCGTCGTGGCTCGCGGTGCAGGAGGCGCAGCGTCGCGTCGTCGCGGCCGACCCGCAGGCCGCGCTCGCGACGGCGGTCGACCTCGCGCGGCCCGACGGCATCCACTTCAACGTCGCGGGCTACGCCGCGCTCGGCCGGCGTTTCTCGCTCGGCGCGCGCCGCCTCCTCTTCGGGCACGCCGTGGACCCGACCGACGACCTCCTTGCCGCGACCGCGGGCCCGGGCGGCACGTCCGTCGTGCTGCAGTTCGAGGCGCCGGTGACGGGCGGTGCGGCGACGCTCTTCCGCGTGACCGACGCGGGCGGCGCGGTGTCGATCCCCTCGATCGCCGTCGCGGGCTCGACGGTGACGCTCAACCTCGGCCGCGCGCTCCTCGCCTCGCCCACCGTCTCGTACGGCTGGTCGGTGGACCCGGCCGCCGCGTGGCTGAAGGACCCGTCCGGCGCCGCGGTGCCCGTCTTCGACGCGGTGCCCGTCGGGCCGTAGCGGCGTTGCGCGCTCGGGTTCCCGGGACCGCGAGGCCCGGCGGCCGGCGAGGTCAGGGGCGCTTGAAGACGAGCGCGCCCTGCGGGATCTCGAGACGTGTGCCGTCGAAGCGGAGCTCGACGCGCACGCCGGAGGCCACCGTGGCCTCGGCGGCCTTGGCGTCGTCGTGTTCGGGCTCGGCCTTCCGAGGTTCGTCCGTCTCGACGAGCTCGCGGACCCGGTGGAACAGGACGAGTCGGCCTTCGACGCGGCGCAGCACACCGCGGAGCGGCGTGCCCCCGCGCTCGAGAATCAGCCACCCGGTGGGCGTGACGGTGGCCGTCGCGCCCCGGTTCGCCCCCCGAGCGAGCGCCTGCGCGGTCCCTCGCGCCACGGCCTCGTCGAGCGTCATCGTCCGGCCCACGTGCTGCGGGTCGGGGAACGGACCCGGGCCGTTGAGGCGCAGCGAGGCGATCGCCTCCATCCGTGCGCTGGCCTCCCGATCGAGGACCCATCGACCGTCCATCGCGGCGAGGTCCGCGGCGGCGAGGGGCTCGGCCTTCGCGACCGGCTCGAGCCAGGCGTCGTTGCCGACCCACGCGAGCAGGTAGGGCCGCGTCGCGCCCCGGCGCAGGAGCGCGAGCAGGAACGGCCGGTCGAAGGCCATCCGCATCCCGAACCCGCCGGTGACGACGAGCACCGCCGCGGACTCGGCGGCCGCGCCACGCTCGGTGAGCGAGAACGTCACCTCCTGCTGCGCGACGCGGAGCACGTGGTCCGGCCGTCCACGCAGGTGGGCCCCGACGATCCCGGGGAAGCCACGCCGCACGTCGAGGCGGATCCGCGGGATCACGAGGTCCTCGGCGTGCTCCAGGGTCAGGCCCTCGCGCCCGCCGACACACGCCCACGCCGCGGTCCAGGTCTCCTCGAGCGTCACTCCGGCGGGCAGGTTCGAGAGCAGGATGCGGTCGTCGCGTCGCGCCGGCAGGAGCTCGACGACGCCCGCGCCGTCGCCGTGACGGAACTTGGCCTCCGTCGGGAGGAACACGCGCACTTGCTTCGCTTGCGCGTCGGCGTCGGGCCCGTGGTCGTCGTGCATCATCCCGAACGCGGTCAGCGGCCGCTCGCCGCCGTCGAAGTGCATCGGCTCCGGGAGCAGACGGAACGGCGTCTCGAACGGCAACTGTTTGCGGAGCGCCGCGAACGCGACGGCCTCGTCGGGCGCCGCGACGATCTCGGGCGCGCGGGCCCCGTCGGGATGCAGCTTCGTCCACGCGGCGCGGACGCGGTCGAGGACGCCGTCCCCCACGAATCCCGCGGCGACCGCGACGGACGCGGCGTCGAGGGCGTCGTGGGGGAACGTGCGGCGGTTGAGGGCCTCCACGAGCGCGGGGTCCTGCGCCTCCTCGAGATCGAGGCGACCGTCGGTCCCGACGAGGTCGGCGAGGGCGTCCCACGCCAGTTGTCCGGTGGCGCACCACAAGACGTTGCGTCCCCGGACGACGGGGGCGTCCGTCGTGAGGACGACGTCGGTGCGGTCGTCGACGGGAGGCTCGGCCGCGGGCTACGGCTTCGTCGCCGGCGGGGCGTCCTCGGCCCGTGCCCGTCCCGCTACGGGCCCGACGCCCGCCAGGATCCCGATCCCCGCGACGAGGCACGTCGCAACACGCATCCACACGCTCGCTCGCATGGCGGCGCCTCCCGGGTCGGGGCGTCCAGGGTACCCGAGCGGACGGGTGAACCGATCCGCAGGCCACATGCGACTCTTCTCAGGAGCCGCCCATGGACGTCGTTCCCCCCGATCTGCAGACCGTCCTCTCGCACGAGCGGTTCGTGCGGGCGGCGGCGCGAGCGGTCCTCGGTGTGGACGACCGCGTCGAGGATGTCGTCCAAGAGAGCCTCGTCCAAGCGCTCCGAACCGGGCCCAGGATCGTCGGCGTCCTTCGTGCCTGGCTCGGGACGGTGGCCCGGCGCAAGGCGATCGATGTTCTCCGGCGCGAACACGCCCGGCGCATGGCCGAGGGGGCAGCCCCGACGCCGGGACCCGCGCCGAGCCCGCTCGAGATCGCGACCCAGGAGGAAACGCGCCGCGTGCTCGTCGCGGAGCTGCTCGGTCTCGACGCCCCATCGCGCGACGTCCTCGTCCTGCGCTTCTACGAGGGACTTGCGCCGCGGGAGATCGCGGCACGCCTCGGTGTGCCCGTCGAGACGGTCCGGACCCGGACCCGCCGTGCCATCGAACGCTTGCGCGACCGGCTGGACACTCGTCGCGGACCCCGGCGGTCCTGGGTCGTCGCCCTCGCGAGCGCCACCGGCCTCTCGGTCGTGCCGACCGGAAGCCTGGTGACGTCATGGGGAGCGGTGTGCACCGCCGCGGCGCTGGCCGCGGCGGTGTCGGTGGCAGCCTGGGTCGCGTGGGGTAAGGCGGACGGACAGCGCGCGCCCGTTCGGGAGGTGGGGGCGCTTCCGCCGGACGCCGTCGAGGGCCCGGCCCTGGCCGCGTCGGGGCCGGTCGGGGGGCGACCTCCGGGCGTGGCGGCGGGGACCATCGGGATCGTCGGTTACGTGACCGACGGCGCGCGGCCGTTGCGTGCGCGCGTCGAAGTGCGTTCGTTCCAACCGCGCGACGGGGATCGCCCGTGGACGGCGATGCTGCGACCGGCCGAGTGGACGGCCGAGGCCGACGCGCGCGGCCGATTCGTGATCGAGGGGCTCGCGCCGGGCACGTACCTCGTGGCCGCGTCGGATGGAGTCGGCGCCGAGCGCTTCGTCGAACTTCCGCTCCGGGACGACGGGGCCCGTGTGGACGTGAGACTCGAACTGCTCCGCGGGCCGGCAACCCTTCGCGGTCGGGTTCGCACCGCGGACGGCGCGCCCGCACGGGGTCACGTCTTCGCCTACGTCGAGACCTACAAGGAGATGGACGGCGGCCGGCTGCCGCAGCCGCTCGGGGACCACGGTGAGTTCGAGCTCCAGGGTCTCGATCCAGGGGGCGTTGTCTTGCAGGGCCGGTTCGAAGGACTGGCCACGTCGCAGTCGCTCACCTGGACGGGTCGGGGGGACGTCGTGTGGACGCTGGGACGGGACGAGCCCGTCCGGGCCCGTCGATGGCGCGGTGGGGTCATCGAGGGACGGGTGCGGGACCGGCAAGGTCAGCCCGTGCCGTCCGTCACCGTCCATGCTGAGGTGCGTGCCCGGGACGGCACGACCCACGGTTCGGCCGCGGACGCGGGACCCGACGGGCGGTTCCGCGTGGAGGGGCTGCCGCGTGGCGAGGTGACCGTCTGGGTCCTCGATCGCGGATTCATGTCGAAGGGACTGGCCGACGCCACGGACGGAGCCTTCAACCCGCTTACGGTGGCCCTCGAGCAGGTCGACCGCGCGGCGGTGGACGTGATCGTCGAACCGGCGGCCAAGGTGAGAGGTTTGGTGGTCGACGAGCGGGGCTATCCGCTCGCACGCGCCATCGTCCGTCAACGGATGGCCCGCGAGGCCGGCGCCCGTCACGAGATGCGGCTCGGCGGCACCTCCCGCACCGTGACCGACGCCGCGGGCCGATTCGAGATTCACGCCGCCGTGCCCGGTCGATCGTACGAACTCGAAGTCTACGGCGCCGGGATCCTGTGGACGCCGTCCGAGCCGCTCACGGCGCCTGCGGACGTCCGACTGGTCGCCCGGAGCATCGACGAGGACGCCTGGGTCGAGGTCCGGGTCACGGACGCGACCCGCGGCGGGCCGCTGGCCGCCGCCGACGTCGACGTCGTCGAACTCCGGCGAGACGGCTACGGTGGGATCGGTATCGCGGGAAGGACGAACGACGACGGTCGAGCCATCCTCGGTCCTCTCCCGCGCGCGCGACTGGGGATCCGAGTGCTCCACCCCAACGTCCGGGCGCAGGAGCCGCGCGAGATCCGAGGCGAGTCGCTCGAGATCCTGGTCGAGAGCACGCCGCCGGCCTTCGCAGGGCGGGTGTATCTCCCGCCCGACGTCTTCCCGGGCTTTGTCTCGGTCGAGGTCCTCGACCCCACCGGCCAGCGGGTGGGTGACGACGTCCGGTGCGCCCAGGACGCGACCTTCCGCGTGCCGGGCCCGATGCCCGCCGGACGGTATCGGCTGCGATTCCACACCGAGTTCCCGCCGCCGCTCGCCGCGACCGTCGAGGCCGAGATGGGGCGCAGCGACCTAGAGGTCGAGCTGAAACCGAAGGTGTCGGCGCCCGAGGTGGACGCGAACCCCGCGCAACCCTGGGTCTTCACGCTGCGTGACGAAGCCGGGCGGGAGATCCCGCGATCGAGGCTCGAGCTGTGGAAGTCCGGTGGGCGGACGGTGTGGGAGCTGGAAGGTGCACGCTTCGAGTTGACGCTGCGGGGCGGTCCGCCGCGGCGATGGGTACAGGTCCTCGAGCCCCGAGACGCGCAGGGTCGGCCCCTCCCGCTTGCCGCGGTCCTCCTGCCGCGCGAACAGTGGGACGAGAACGGCCAGCCGGTCGAGGTCGTGTTCCCCGCGGAGCGTCCCATCGAGGGCATCGTCGTGGACGAAGCCGGGGTGCCGCGCGCGGGGGTGCTCGTCCACGCGACGCCGAAGCGCGACGCGCCCGCGGCATTCTCCCGGGTCGGCTGGTCGCGCACCGCGGCGAACGGAGCGTTTCGCCTCGGCGGGACCGACGCCGGCGAGTTCCGTGTCGTCGCCGAGGCCGCGCCCGGCGTGCTCGCCACCGAGGGCGTCTTCCGGGGCGGCGACCGAGGTCTGCGGCTCGTGCAGCGGCGTGCCGCCCGCCCGGAGGTCCGCGTCGTCCAACCCGATGGGCGTCCTTGCCGGGGAGCGCTGGTCGAAGTTCGGCCCCTCGTGGGGACGGACGCCGACACCGACCCGACGGGCCACGAGGTGCTGGCGCGAGCGACGACCGACGCGACCGGCGCTGCGCAGCTTGTCGGACTCGACCCGGCGCGTCGCTATCGCCTCGAGGTCCAGCCGCCCGAGGACGTGCCGGCCTTCGGTGCGGTGATCGATGCGTGGGACGCCTCGGACGTCGAGGTGCGGCTCGAGGCCGCGCACGTGGTGAACGGACGGATCGTCGATCGAGAGGGTGCGCCGATCGCCGGGGCGCGCGTCCACGTGGACTCGCGCGGTGAAGGCGTCTCGGCGGAGTCGGGTGCCGACGGTCGCTTCACGCTCCGCGGAGTGCGGGCCGGTCCCGTCGTCCTGCGCGCGACCTACGGGGTGATGCGCACGCCGGAGACGCTTACAGAAGCGGGACGCGACGTCGGGGACGTTCCCCTCGACCGTGGCGTGCCTTTCCAGGTGCGCATTCGGGATTGCCCGCCGTCCCCCGCCCCCGGCGTGTCCATCGGCGTGCGTTGGGGGAGCACGACGGGGTCGACGGACGCCGGAGGAGCCTCCGCAGGCCAGGACCGACTCGCGAACGACACCTGGTCGCTCGTCGCCGTCCCCACCGGTCGTCCGTTCGCCGTCTACGTGGGGCCGTGGCCGGACGGACGGTATGCCCTCGGTCGCGGGATGCGCGGTGGAGGCGACGTGCACGAACTCGTGCTACGGGAGGGACGCCCAATCGCCGGTCGTGTGGTGTCCGCGGTGGCGCTGTCGTCCGGACTGGTCACCGTCGTGCTCGAAGACGGTCTTCGGCTCTACGCAACAATCGCCCCCGACGGGACCTTCCGGATGGACGGTGTGCCGCCGGGCTCGTACGCGCTGACGGTCTCCGGCAGGGCCGCCGAGACCTGGGTCCAGGGTCGCGTCGAGGGGGTCTCTGCGGGACGGACCGATCTCGAGGTTCCCGTGGCCCCGGTGCGGTGACGCACGATCCGGACCGCGGAGCTCAGGGGCGACGGAAGACGAGCTGAAGGCCCACGGAGAGGAGGCCGCCGTCGAGGCGGACGGGCCACACGTCGGCGCCGTCGGGACGCGTGGAAGCCACGACGGCCCCGTCCCGGAGGGCCAGACGGCGTACCTCGTGGCCCCGCGGCGTCGTGAGCGCGAGCTCGTCGCCGGTGACGATCGCGCCGTGGGCGTCCGCGGCGAGGCGCTGCCGCTCGGTGTCGGTGAAGGTCTGAAGGTCGCGCGCGTACGCCGCGCGGGCCTCCGGCGTCGCCGCGTCGGGAAACGAGCCGGCGATCGTGAGGATCACGCGCGCGCGCGCCCGCGCGGTCGCGTCCACGTCGAGGACCCATCGGCCCGCGAGCCGCTGCCGCCAGGCGTCCGACAAGGGCTCGAGGGGGGGCCACGGGTCGAGCCACGCGTCGTCGCCGACCCACGCGAGCAACGTCGGTGCGCCGTCGGGTCCGAGCACCGCGACGAGGAACGGCTCGTCGAAGGCGAACGCCATCGGCGGACGCCACGAGGCGACGAGGTTCTCCCGCGTCGCCGCGCGCACGCCACGGCCGTCGAGGCGCAACCGCGGGGCGTGCGCGGCGGCCGAGGGACTCGGCGGCGCGGCCGGCACGTCGGCGGCGGGGCGCACGGGCGACGCCGGGATCGTGAGCCGTGGGATCCAGAGGTGCGTCGTGCCGGGTCGGAGCGGCATCGGGGTGCCGTGTTCGACGAAGGCCCGCGCGCGCCGCCAGGCCGCCTCGAGGGTCGTCGCGCGGCCGCCGCGCGCGAGCACGACGACGGGATCGCCGGCCCGCGGGCGCAGCGACACCACGAGCGTCGGGTCCGCCGGGTCGGGCGGGCCGTCGGGCGAGAGGAACACGACGACCTGGGCGGCGCGGACCGTCGCGTCGCGGCCGCGGTCGCCCCCGTCGACGCCGAACGCGCGCACCTCGCGGCCGGTCGCGAACCGCAGCGGCCCGTCGCGGTCGTGGAACGCGACCTCGAACGTCGGCGCGAGGGAGGCCGCGGCCGCGGCGCCGTCCGCCCGCGGGGCCACCCAGCGCACGCTGCGTCCCGCGACGGGGGGGACGTCCGTCGTCGCGGCGACGTCGGCGCGCTCGCCGGTGCGTTCGGCCACCGGCGCCGTCGTCGCACACCCGCGCGGCTCGACGCAGGCGCACCCGACGAGGGTCACGCCGCCCACGCACGCGGCGACGCGGCGCATCGCGGCGGGGATGACGGGAACGACACGGTGCCCCACGCGCACACCCATGGCGGCGCCTCCCGGGTCGGGAACTCGATCGTACCGCCGGACGACGATCCGCGCCCGGGACCGCGAGGCCCGGCCGCCGACGGGGTCAGGGGCGCTTGAAGAAGAGCGCTCCCTCGGGGATCTCGAGCCGCGTCCCGTCGAAGCGGAGGAGCACGGGGCGGCCGCGCTCGACGAGTTCCTCCTGCGCGCGAAGGTCCTCCGGCGAGCCCGGGGTCGCGGGCCTGACGCGGAGGCGGCCCTGCGGCTGGAAGAGCATCCATCGGTCGCCCACGCGGCGGATCGCGAGTCGCTCCGGCCGCGAGCCGAGGTCGAGCGTGCACCCACCGTGTTCGTCGATCGTCACCGTCGCCGTCGTCGGATGGGGGGACGACAGGCGTTCGGCGACCCGGCGGGCGAGGGCCTCCTCGAACGAGATCGTGCGCGATCGGTCCTTCGGGTCCGGGTACGGGCCGGGTCCGTTGAGGCGGAGTTCCGCGGCCACTCCGGCCCGAACGGTCGCCTCGTCATCGAGGACCCACCGGCCGCCCAGGGCCGCGAGGTCCTCCGCGCCGAGGCGCTCGGCCTTCGCGGCCGGCTCGAGCCAGGCATCGTTGCCGACCCACGCGAGCAGATAGGGCCGCGTCGCGCCTCGACGCAGGAGCGCGAGCAGGAACGGCCGGTCGAACCGCATCCGCATCCCGAGGCCTTCGGTCTCGAGCAGGACGGCCGCGGACTCGACGGCCGCGCCGCGCTTGGTGAGCGAGAACGTCACCTCCTGCTGCACGACGCGGAGCACGTGGTCCGGCCGTCCGTGCAGGTGGGCCCCGGCGATCCCGGGGAAGCCGCGCCGCACGTCGAGGCGGATCCGCGGGATCACGAGGTCCTCGGCATGCTCCGGCGTGATGCCTTCGCGCGCGCCCACGCGCGACCACGCGCCGTTCCACGTGTCCTCGAGCGTCGCGCCCGGAGGAAGGTTCGCGAGGAAGATGCGATCCGCGAGGCCTGCCGGGCGGAGCTCGACGACGCCGGCTCCCTCGTCGCCGTCGGGACGCGCGCCTGGTGGCGGGAACACGCGCACTTGCTTCGCTTGCGCGTCGGCGTCGGGCCCGTGGTCGTAGCGCATCATCCCGAACGCGGTCAGCGGCCGGTCGCCGCCGTCGAAGTGCATCGGCTCCGGGAGCAGACGGAACGGCGTCTCGAACGGCAACTGTTTGCGGAGCGCCGCGAACGCGACGGCCTCGTCGGGCGCCGCGACGAGCTCGGGCGCGCGGGCCCCGTCGGGATGCAGCTTCGTCCACGCCTGGCGAATGCGTTCGAGGACGCCGTCCTTCCCGAAGCCCGCGGCGACGGCGACGGACGCGGCGTCGAGGGCGTCGTGGGGGAACGCACGGCGGTTGAGGGCCTCCACGAGCGCGGGGTCCTGGGCCCTCTCGAGATCGAGGCGACCGTCGGTCCCGACGAGGTCGGCGAGGGCGTCCCACGCCAGCTGCCCGGTGGCGCACCACAGCAGATTGCGTCCCCGGACGATGGGGGCGTCCGTCGTGAGGACGACGTCGGTGCGGTCGTCGGCGGGAGCCTCGGCCGCGGGCTGCGGCTTCGTCGTCGGCGGGGCGTCCTCGGCCCGTGCCCGTCCCGCCACGGGCCCCACGCTCCCCACGACCCCGATCGCCGCGACGAGGCACGTCACAACACGCATCCACACGCTCGCTCGCATGGCGGCGCCTCCCGGGTCGGGGGAGCCATCGTACCCCGACGGCGTCGCCGGCGGGTCAGGGCCTCGCCCGTCGCGGCCCCCACGCGGACGGTCGCGGCCGGTGGTACGGTGCGCGCATGGAAGCGACCGGGTATTCGGACGATCTCGCGTACGTGCACCACGTCGGCTTCGAGGGGTTCGCCGAACGCGCCGCGCCGTGGATCCTCGGCGGGCTGCGGCGCGCGGGCCTGCGCCGCGGGACCGTCGTCGACCTCGGGTGCGGCTCGGGCGCGTTCGCGGCCCGCGCGACGGCGGCCGGGCATCGGGTCGTCGGGATCGACGTGTCGCCGTCCATGCTAGCGATCGCGCGGCGGCGCGCGCCCCGCGCGACGTTCCGCCGCGGGTCGTTCGCCGACGCCGCGCTGCCGCGGTGCGACGCGGTCGTCGCGCTCGGCGAGGTCCTCGGCTACCGCTTCGACCGGCGGGCGGGACGGCCCGCGTTGCGGCGCCTGTTCCGCCGCGTGTTCGACGCGCTCGCGCCCGGCGGGATGTTCGTCTTCGACGTCGCCGGGCCGGGCCGCGCGACGGTCGAGGGCGCGAACGTCCGCGTGGTGCGGGGCGACGACTGGGTCGTGCTCGTGCGCCGGCGCGAGGGCCGCGGGCGCCTCGTCCGCGAGATCGCGACGTTCCGCCGCGAAGGCCGCGGTTGGCGCGGCACCGAGGAGACGCACGTGCTCGTGTTGTTCCGCCCCGACCAGGTCCTCGACGACCTCGCCGCGGCGGGCTTCGTCGGCGCGCAGGTCGCGGGGTTCGGTCGCGAGCGGTTCCCCGCGGGCCTCGCCGGCTTCGTGGCGCTCAAGCCGCCCTCCGCCGACGCGAGGCCCGCTCCGCGCCGAGGGCCGCGCGCCGCCGCCGGTCGCGCGACCGACGGCGGCGGCCGGGCCTCGCGGTCCCGGAGGTCGACCTCGGCCCGGGTCAGGGGCGCGAGGCGGTGAGCGGGAGCTGCACCTCGAAGAACTGGCGCTCGCGCTCGACGAACGGGCTGTTCCAGCCCATGGAGCGCACGGGGCCCGCGGCCGCCCACTCGGGGTGACGGGCGAGCCAGGCCTCGAGGGCGGCGCGGGCCTCCTCGAAGGCGCGCGAGCCGAGCGGGCCGCGGACGCCGATGCTCGCGACGACGGAGGCGGGGACGTCGACGACCTCGACGGCGCCCTCGCGGCCGGCGCGGCCGATGGACGGGTCGCCGTAGAGGAAGCCCATGGCGCCCGACGACGAGCCGTCGGTGCGCTCGTAGTCCATCTGCACGGGCGCGGTCATGGCGATGTCGTTGCGCTTGATGTGGTTGAAGAGCGTGAAGAAGCCGCTGTTGCCGGCGCCGTCCGCGCGGGCCATGCGGTAGGCGGGGTAGCGCTTGAGCTCGACCTCGCCGACGGTGGTCGGGGTGGGCCAGCCGGCCGGGGTCTCGGCCTCGCGCATCGGCTCGAAGCGGAAGTCGTCGCGCAGCTCGAGGAGGAGGCGGCGCAGGGCGGTGACGCCGCTCACCTCGCCGGACGCGGCCGCGGCCGACGCGGTCGCGAGGCGCGCGCCCGCGCGGGAGTCGTTGCCGAGGCGGCGGACCGCGTCGTCGACGAGGGCGAGGGCGCCCGTACGGTCGCGGGCGTCGAGCGAGGCGGCGGCGCGCTCGAAGGTGGTCGCGAAGCCGGTGCGGTCGAGCACGATCGACGTCGCGGGGACGGGGGCGGCGGCCGTCGTGCGCGCGGGCGCGGGCGGCGCGGGGGGCGGCGCCGCGGCGCCGGTGCGCGGCGCGGCGACGGCGAGGACGCGGTCGAGGGCGGCGCGCAGCGTCCACGCGCGGTCCACGGGCGCCGCGCGGGAGGCGACGGCGGCGAGGAGCGCGTCGCGGACGTCGGCGGGGATCACGTCGTCGGCCAGCGTCGCGACGGA
>JAEUHO010000357.1 GCA_016795345.1 Planctomycetia bacterium
GCCGGCGACCGCGCGGCCCGCGGCGGCGACGACACGCCCGACGACCGACGCGGCCGGGCGCACGCGCCCCTCGATCTCCACGGTCGCGCCGTCCGCGGGGACCGGGACCTCCGCGAGGCCCCACGTCGTCTCCGCGCGCCGGGCCGCGACGTAGCCGAGAACGCGGCCACGGCGCCCGTCGGTCCAGGGGACCGGATGGAACCCCGTCGCCGGCAGGTGGGGGAGGCGGAACGTTCCGTCGGGCGCCGTGGCCGTCGTCCCGAGCACCACGCCGCCGAACGGGTCCTCGTCGAGGAAGCCGCCGCGGCGCTCGAGCGCGCGGACGCGGGCGGGGGCCCACACGACGACGCGCGCGTCGGGCACGGGGCGCCCGGTCTCGTCGTCCACGACGACGCCGACGACGGTCGCGCCGCGCACGAGGACGAGGTGCTGCTCGAAGGCGTCGGGGTCGTGCGGGTCGGCGCGCCCGAGCGACCGGACCTGCAGCGGCGCGAACCCGGCCTTCACGGCGCGCACGTCCACGAAGCGCCCGAACGGGTCCGCGTCGGCGGGCAGGCCGTCGAGTGCGTACGCGCCGTCCGCGGCCGACGTCGTGGCGCGCTCGACGACGACGTGGCGGACGGTGACGCGCACGGCGACCTCCGCGCCCGCGATCGGCTCGCCGTCGATCGTGAGGACGCGCCCGTGGAGGCGTCGCGCCGCGACGAGCGTGACGCTCACGTCGGCACCGACGGGGACGTCGGGGACCGACACGAGGCCGTACCCGTCCGCCTGCGCCACGAGCGCGTACAGCGGCGCGTCGCCGACCGCCGCCACGACGAACCGTCCCTGGGCGTCGGTGAAGTTCTCGGCGCCGGTGCCGCCCTCCGCGCCGACGGCCTCCATCGCGAGGAACCGCGTCGCCGTGTCCGGGATCGCGACCACGCGCGCGCCCGCGACCGCGACGCCCGCCCCGTCGACGACGATCCCGCGGATCGACGCGCCCTCGACGGGCTTCGGCGTCCCGAGGACGCGCCGCGCGGCGGGTGCGCCCACGGCCGGCTTCGCGCGTCCGTGGCCCGCGAGCGCCGCCTCGGGCCGCGCGGGATCGATCGCGCCCGGGGCCTCGCGGTCCCCCGCGGGGGATTCGTCCACCGACGCGACGTCGCCGCGGCCCACGAACCACGCCCCGACGAGGGCGAGGGCGACGATCCCCGAGGTGATCGCGGCCCGCGCGCGGCTCATCGAGTCCGGTCGGTCGGCGCCGGCGCCGACCCCAACGTGACCTGGGCGGCCGCGCCGGGCGCGACCTCGACGGTCCGCTCGAGCACCTCGCCGGCGGGCATCGAGAGCGTCACGCGGTAGGTTCCCGGCAGGACGAGCAAGAACGAAACGTCCGTCGGCACGCCGTTGGACAGCGTCTCGACGTGCCGGACCACCGTCCCGTCGGCGCGTGCGACGACCAACGAAGAAGCCTTCCCGAAGGCCGTGTGCGCCTCCGTGACGGGCCGGCCCGTCCACGGCGGGGCGGGGAGGCGCGGGTCGGCGACCATGACGCGAAGCGTCCCGCCGAGGACGAACTCGAGGGCCACCTCGACGTCGTTCGTGCCCTCGGCGAGGACGACGGGCTCGTCGCCCGCGCGGAGGAGCGGCGCGATCGGGGGCCGGACGAACCCGCTGCCCATCGCGCTGACCCGATAGCGGCCCGGGACGAGGCCCGTGAGCTCGTAGGTGCCCGCGCTCGAGAGCACCGTCGAGGACGCGACGCCGTCCGATCCCGGCCCCTCGCCGAGGAACGACAGCGTGCGATCGGCGGGCGCCTCTCCGTCGGGGAGACGCAGGCGACCGTGCACGCGGATCCCGCGCGAGAGGCGGACCGTCGGGACCTCGACGTCGCTCGTGGCGACGATCACCCCCGCGACGTGCGCCGGGACGTACCCCGTCGCCTTCATGCCGAGGTCGTACGTCCCGGGCTCGGTCCCGGTCGCCTCGTACCGGCCGGGCGAGGTCTGCGTCACGATCGGACCGGTCGGGCCCATCGAGTACACCGAAGTGCCGTCCGCGGACCGGAACATCGTCGGACCGGGCGGGGGGTCGTCCGCCGTGCGTCGGCGCGTCAATACGACGTCGATCGTGCCGACCGGCCGCCCGGTCTCGGCGTCCACGACCGTCCCGAGGATGCGCCCGCCTTCCGGCCGCGTCGGCGCGCCGAGGACCAGCTCGAGGCCGGTCGCGTCGGTCGCGACGTTCGCGAGGGTGGCGGGGGGCGTGGCCGCGGTGCGTTGCGGGCCGCCGGCGCCCGCGGACGCGATCACGTGGTACGGGCCGTCCGGGAGGTCCTCGACGACGAACGAGCCGTCCTCGGCGACGGC
>JAEUHO010000455.1 GCA_016795345.1 Planctomycetia bacterium
AGCCCGTCGAACCCGCGGGGCAGCTCGAAGACGCGGTCGCCCGTCAACGGCGCGTACAGCGTCGCGGTCACCGCGGGCGCGGCGCCGCTGCGGTTGCGCACCACCACGAGCCCCTCGTCGGCGGCCTTCAGCACCCCCGCGGCCTCGCCGTCGAGGTCGCGCCGGTACGCCACCGCCCCCGAGATGGGGTCGAGGGCCACGAGCGAGGTGCGCGCCGCCACCGTGATCTGCTGCAGCAGCGCGACGACCTGGCCGAGGCTCACGCCGAGGTCGAGGACCGAGCCCGGCAGCTCGCGGCGCCAGCGTTCGACGCCGGTCGCGGGCTCCACGCCGACGGCGACGTCGCCGGCCGCGATCACGAGCGTGTCGCCCGCGAGCGCGGCGTGGGCCGTGCCCGGCAGCGACAGGCGCCACGCCGCGCGCGCCGTCGCGGGGTCGAGCGCGACGACGAGGTCCTCGGCCTGCACGAGCGCGGGCACGACGCCCTCGGCCGCGTCGCGGCCCTCGACCTCGACGCAGCGCGAGCCGATCCCCTGCCCGTCCACGGTCTCGGTGAGCCGCTCCTCGGGGTGCAGCGCGAGCGGCGGGCCCGGCGGGCGGGGTGCCGGCGTGCCCAGCCTCGCGCGCTCCGCGGCCGCGAACGCGCGGCCGGTCACGGGGGCGCCCTCCCACGGGAACGACGCGTCGGCGAACCGGCGCTCGAGGCGCGTGAGCGCGGCGCGGGCCCGGCCGCGGGCGCCGGCGCCCTCGAGCGCGCGGACGAGGAGCGCCGTGGCGCGGGGCGCCTCGTCGTGGTCGGGGTACGCCGAGAGGAACCGCCCCAGCGTCTCCGCGGCGTCCGCGGCGCGGCCCGCGGCCAGCTCCCTCGACGCGAGGCCCAGCAGCGCCGCGGGCACGGCGCGCGCGTTCGGGAACTCGCGGAGGATCGCCTCGAACGGCGCGGGGTCGTCGCCGCCCGCCGCGGCCTCGAGGCGTCGCGCGGCCTCGGCCTCGTGCCGCACGTACGCGCCGGGGCCCGTCTGGGCGAGGATCGTCGCGATCCAGCGCTCGGCGCGCTCCGGCGCCGGGTCGCCGCGGAACCTCGCGTCGCGGTCCTCGCGCAGCACCTCCTGGAGCACGTCCACCGCGTCGGCGACGCGGGCCGCGCCGCGGTGCAGGTCGGCGAGGCGGAACCGCGCCGCGGCCCGCGCGGGGACCGGGCCCTCGCGCGGGTCGAAGACGGCGCGTTCGCCCTCGGCCTCGGCGATCAGCGCGACGAGGTTGCGCACCCGCGCGGCCTCGACGCCGGCCTCCGCGAACACGCGGTCGAGGCGCAGGCGCAGCGTGACGCGCTCCGCGGGCGTCCGCGCGCGCGCGAGGGCGGCCTCGTAGGCCGAGCGCGCGTCCATGGTCCGCCGCGCGGCGAGGGCGGCGTCGCCGCGCTCGCGGTCGAGCAGCAGCAGCCCCTCGCGCGCGTGCTCCGCCGCCGCCGCGTCGCCCGCCGCCTCCGCGAGGCGCCGCGCGTCGTCGTACGCGGCCTCGGCCCTGCCGTCGCGGCCGACGAGGCGCCAGAGGTCGCCGGACTCGAGCGCCGGGCCCGGGTCGGCGGGCGCCGCCGCGCGCCGCGCCGCGATCTCGCGCTCGATGTCGTCCGGCGCGAAGAACGCCTGCACGGGCGAGCCGAGGCCCGTCCCCTCGTCCGTCAGCGTCTGCCCGCCGGACACCACGAGCACCCGCGGCGTGAGCAGCACGTTGCCCGGCTGCGCGCCCTCGGGCCACGGCATGGGGCTCGGGGCCACGAGCCGTCCCTCGCCCGCGAGCGAGAACGCGTCGAGCCCCTCCGTCGTCGGCACGTACACCCGCGTGCCCGAGATCGCGCCGCGCCCGCGCACCCGCGCGCCGGACGAGAACCGGTTGCCCCACACGGGGTTGCCCGTGGCGAGGTCCACCGCGCGCAGCGTCGCCCCCGTCACGATGGCGAGGCCCGCGGCGCCGCCGGGCGCGACCCCGACGAAGTGGTCGACGTAGGGGTGGCCGTCCTGCTCGGCGGCCCACCGCCACGCGAGGCGCCCGTCGCGGCGGTCGAAGCACAGGAGGTGCTCCGACTCCGCGGGCGCCGCGAGCACGAGGTCGCCGCGCACCACCGTGGGGGACGGGGCCCAGCGCGAGAGCCGGATGGGCGTCTCGTACCAGAGGTCCACGCGCTCGATGGGGAGCGTGTCGTACGACGAGAGCCACCGGACCGTGCCGTCGCGCAGGTCCGCCGCCACGAAGACGCCGAGCCCCGTCGGCGCGTACACGGTCCCGTCGGCGACCGCGGGCGTGCCCGCCCACATCTCCTTCACCGGCTCGCCGAACAGGTTGAGCTCCTGCTGGCTGGTCACGACCGTCCGTTGCCACGCGAGGCGGCCCGTCCGGGCGTCGAGGGCCACGAGCCGCGCCTCCCACCGCTTGAGGAACCGCACGCCGGTGAACACGACGAGGCCTTCGGCCACGACGGGCCCGCCGCCCACGGTGACGTCCTCGAGGGCCCGCGCGTCCGCGACGTGCTGGCCCATGCTCCACCGCAGCGCGCCGGTCGCCGCGTCGAGGGCCACCAGCACCCGCCGCGGCCGGTAGGTGGTGATGTCGATCATGTGGAGGCGCCGCGGCGTGTACCCGCGGTCCTCGACCTCCACCGTCGCGTAGACGAGGCCGTCCGCGGCGCAGGGCGCGTACGCCACGTCGACGTTGGTGCGCCCGTCGAGCACGCCCTCGTCGGGTCGCACGACGGCGAGGTGCCGCGCCGGCCGCTCGGCGTCGGGGAACCGCCACGCGAGCCGGCCCGAGAGCAGGTCGCGCGCCTCGACGGTGAACCCGTCGGACACGACGAGCAGGCGGCCGACCGCGCACGGCACGTACGGCGTCGCGAGGAACCGGCGCTGCTGCAGCGCGGCCTGGTCGCGCCCGCCGAAGTCCGGGCCGAAGCGGCCGACCGCGGGCGGCTCGTCGTTCCGGCGGTCCCGCGGCGGGCGGCCCTCGGCCCAGCGGAGCGGGCGGAGGACGTGGTCCCACGGCGTGACGCCGTCGTGGGCCGCGGTGACGCCCCAGGTCGGCACGTCCGTCGGCGGGCCCGGCGGCGGCACGGCGGCGCGCGCGGCCGCGAGGCGCGCCGCGAGCGTCGGGCCGCCCGCCGGGAACGCGCGCTCCGCGACGGTCGGCGGCAGGGCGAGGCCGGCGAGCCCGAGGCCGTCGCGCGCGGCGCGCAGCGCGTCGATGCGGCGCACCCACAGGCCGGCGTCGTCGGGGGCGAACCGGAGGCCCTCGCGCGCGGCCGCGGCGGCGTCGTGCGGCCGCCCCGCCTGCGCCGCGGACTCGGCCAGCCGGCGCGCGGCGGCGAGGCCGACGGGGGTGCCGGCGTACCGGCGGAGCAGGTCGCGCAGCCGCGCCTCGTCCCGGTGCTCGACGGCGCGGCCGAGCGCCTCCGTGCCCCCGGGGACGACGGCGTCGGCGTAGGCCGTCCGGACCTCGGCGGGCAGGGCCGCCAGCTCGCGCAGGGCCGCCTCGGGCGCCGAGACGTACCGCACCTGCACGTCGCGGCCGGGCGGGGGCACCGTCGGCGGGAGCGCGACGAGGTCCTCGCGGAGCTCGTCGAGCAGACGCTGCAGCTCGGTCGCGCCGCGGCCGACGTCGCCGGCGGCGAAGGCGCCGCGCGCGTCCTCGAGGGTCAGGCGCGCCGCGGTCGTGTCGCGGACGCTGTACGGGGCCGACGTCAGGGGCTCGTCGGCCGCCGCCGGGAGGGCGAGGACGACCGCGAGGAGCAGGAGGAGCCGGGACCGTCGCACGTGGTCAGGGTACCCGAGCCGGGGCCCCCCTGGGTGGGTCCGGGAACGACCGGCCGCGGCCCGACGGCGCCGCGGGCCGGCCG
>JAEUHO010000461.1 GCA_016795345.1 Planctomycetia bacterium
AGACCGACGCGAACCGCACGTACGCGACCTGGTCCACCTTCTTGAGCTCGGACATCACCAGGGTGCCGATGTACGACGACGGCACTTCGCGGTCGAAGGCCTCGAGCACCTTCCCCTCGATGGTCTCGGTCACCGCCTCGAGCACGTCGAGCGAGACGGGCCGCTTCTCGCAGGCCTTGATGAGGCCCGTGAGGATCTTGCGCCGGTCGAACGGCTCGCGGCGGTCGTCCTTCTTCACGACCCGCAGCGGGCTCTCCTCGATGCGCTCGTAGGTCGTGTAGCGGCGGCCGCAGGCGACGCACTCGCGCCGGCGTCGGATCGCGAACCCGTCGCTGCTGGCGCGCGAGTCCACGACCTTGTCGTCGTCCACCTTGCAGAACGGGCACTTCATCGGGGGGAGCCGTGCGGGGGGGAAGGCGCGGAGCGCGCGGTCGGGGGGGAGGGACGCGAGGCCCGGTCGGGGGGCAGACGCCACCGCCGCCGGGGGGCCGCCGGGGGCCCGGGAGTCGAGCCTACCACCCACGGGTCGTGGGTCGGATGCGGAATTCGGGGGCTCACCCCCAACCGGTCGGGGGCCCCGACGATCCCCGCGACTTCGGCACGGCGCGCGGGTACAGTCCCGGTCGCCGCGGCCGTTCGGGCGGCGTCGTCCGGGGTCGGCCCCCGGGCGTAGGTTGCCGACGGCCGCGACGTACGTTTCCCTTCCCCGCTCCCCCCCACCGGAATCGCGCGCCTTGACCGTCGCCATCGTCGCCGACATCCACGCGAACATCGAGGCGCTGACCACCGTCCTCGACCATGCCGCGGGCAAGGGCATCACCCGCGTCGTCTGCCTCGGCGACATCATCGGGTACGGCCCGAACCCGCGCGAGTGCCTCCAGGCGCTGTTCAAGAGCGAGGTCGCCATCATGGGCAACCATGAGGAGGCGGTCATGTTCTACGGCGAGGACTTCAACCCGAAGGCCAAGGAGAGCATCGAGTGGACGAAGGACCAGCTCAACTCGCCCGACGCGCCGAAGGAAGAGAACTACGACCTCTGGAACTTCCTCGGGACCATGCAGCAGGTCGTCGAGGACGGCGACGTGATGTACACGCACGGCAGCCCGCGCATCCCCACGCGCGACTACGTGACGCCCGCCGACGCGCGCAACCGCGAGAAGATGCAGGCGATCTTCGACCTGATGAAGCGGGTCTGCTTCATCGGCCACAGCCACATCCCGCACATCTACTCGTCGGACATGAAGCACGCCTCGCCCGACGCGGTGAACGGCGCCATCGACCTCCGCAAGCTCGGCGACCGCAAGGTCCTCATCAACGTCGGCAGCGTCGGACAACCCCGCGACGGCGACGTCCGCACCTCCTACGTCACCTTCGACGGCCACGTCGTCCGCTTCTACCGACTCGACTACGACCACAAGAAGACGGCCGAGAAGATCTACGCCATCGACAAGATCCCCAAGTTCCTCGGAGATCGCTTGTTGGTTGGACGGTAGAAGAGGCGCGATCTGAACAGGAGAGGACGGCTGCGCTGGGGGCGGGTCGGGGTTCGGCGTCCCTCGGGCCCCAAGCGGCCCTCGGTCCCCTCGTCGTCGTCGCCGCTGCTGCGGCTCCTCCTCCTCGGGCGCCTCGCTCGCAGGACGCGGTGCAGCCGAGGGAGGCCGGCCGAGGACCCTCGTCGCGAGCCGGGCGAGACCGAAGCGAGGCCGGCAAGCGGAGCGAGAAGGCCCCGGAAGCGGGTTCTGTACCCGCTGAGGAGGCCTTCGAGTGAGCACGCCGGCCGCAGCGAGAGGATCGCCCGGCGCAGCAGAGGGGACGAGGACGGGCT
>JAEUHO010000463.1 GCA_016795345.1 Planctomycetia bacterium
AGCCCGTCCTCGTCCCCTCTGCTGCGCCGGGCGATCCTCTCGCTGCGGCCGGCGTGCTCACTCGAAGGCCTCCTCAGCGGGTACAGAACCCGCTTCCGGGGCCTTCTCGCTCCGCTTGCCGGCCTCGCTTCGGTCTCGCCCAGCTCGCGACGAGGGTCCTCGGCCGGCCTCCCTCGGCTGCACCGCGTCCTGCGAGCGAGCTGCCCGAGGAGGAGGAGCGCCAGCAGGCGCGACCTTACGGAGCCGGTGTTCGGCCGCCGGCCGGACACGAGCCCGCGAGCCGGCGCAGCGGGCGAGAGGCGGAGAGGAGGGGACCGAGGGCCGCTTGGGGCCCGAGGGACGACGAACCCCGACACGCCCCCAGCGCGGCCGCTCTGCCCTTCCTAGATCCCGCCTCCGCCTAGCCGCCGATGTCGGCCTGAAACTTCCCCCAAGGAAACAACTTCCCCGGGCACGCGGTGGCCTTGCAGTCGCTGTGGCGGAGGACGCGGTCGGGGGTGACGCCGTAGCGGGCCATGAGCCATCGGGTGAGGTTGACGAGGGCCTCGTACTGGCGCGCGGTGGGCCGGCCGCCGTTCTCGAAGTCGCCGACGAGGACGACGCCGATGCCGTAGTCGTTGAAGCGGTTGTCGGGCGTCTTGGCGTGGGCGCCGTGCATCTGCGGGCGCCAGCGCGGGCCGACCTCGACCTCGCCGTCGCCGGACTGCGTGCCGTTGCCGATGACGAAGTGGTAGCCGCAGCCGTCCCAGCCCTTGGCCTTGTGCTGCCGGTCGTACTTCTCGCAGGCGCCCTCGGTGTCGTCGCTGTGGTGGACGACGATCCACTTCCACGAGCGCTCGGCCGCGGAGAACGCGGTCCACGACGGGTCGCCGCCGGGCGTGCGACGGGCCGCGGCCGGCCGCGGGGAGATCGTGACGTCGCGGAGCGACGGCGGCGGCTTCACGGGCTGCGGCACGGGCATCTTCAGCGGGATCGGCTGCATCGCGAGGCGCTGCGCCGCGGCGTCGCGGAGCGCGCGGCGGACCGCGTCGACGCCGCCGGCGGGGACCACGAGGCCGCCGGCCTCGCGGCGCGCGACGGCGCCCATGGGCGTCGAGCGGCCGTCGATGCTGACGCGGTCGGTGCCGGGGAAGAACCGGGCCCGCACGTCGGAGCCCGACAGGAGCACGCTCGAGCCGAGGTCCTGCACCTGCATGCCGGTCTCGCGCGCGAGCGCGCCGGCGTCCATGGGGCCGGACGCGGGCGCGAGGGTCGCGCCGACGGGCGCGCGCGGGGTCGCGGGCGCCGCGACCGGCGCCGGGGCGGCGACGGCGCCGCCGTCGGGGCCCGGCCCCTCGGCGTACCCGCCGCGACCACGGCCGGAGGTGCACGCGGCCAACGAGAGGGCCACGACCACGGTGACGATCGTCCGCATGCGACTCAGTCTCCCGCCCCGAGGGGACGGTCCGTTCGGACCGCGCCTCGCTCCCCGTACGGATCGGACGGAGTCGGGTGCTTCCGAAGTGCGAACGGCGGGGCCCGCATACACTCGCCCCGTGTTGTCGCCGCGCACCCGCCACCCCACCTCGCCGGCGCTCCGCCTGCTGCGCGCGACCTTCCTCGCGCCGGATCCGTCGCCCGTCCTCCGGGCGTGGGCGCCGCGGCTCGCGGCCGGGGGCCTCCTCCGCGAGGTGGCGGCGACCCCCGACCTGCGGCGCGCGCTCCCCTGGCTGGCCGACGCCCTCGGCCGCGCCGGGGTGCTCGACGGGTTGCCCGCCGACGAACGGGGCCTGCTGCTCGCCGCCCACCTCTCCGCGGCCGAGACCGCCGACCGCGCGGCCCGGACGCTCCTCCCCCTGGGGGCCGCGCTCCCGCCCGGGACGCCCGTCCTGCTCCTGAAGGGGGTCGCGCTCCACGGCGACCTCTATCCCGATGCGTCGCTGCGGCCGCTCTCGGACGCCGACCTCTATGTCCCGCCCGCGCACGCGGCGGCGCTGCGCGCGGCGCTCGGCGCGGCCGGCCTCGGGGCGGACCCGCTCACGGCGGCGCGCTGGGCCGACTACGACGCCTCCGGCGGCCGGGCGCACCGGCTGTCGGACCTCATCGCGCGGCCGGCCGCCGGGCGGGGCCTCGCCGTCGAGGTGAAGCTCGACCCGGTGCAGGTGGGGGTCCCCCTGCGCCACGGCGAGCGGTTCCTCGAGGGCGCGACGCCGTCGCGGCGGTACCCGGGGTTCCTGGTGCCGTCGCCCGAGGCCATGGCGGTGCAGCAGGCCGTCCACCTCGCGCGCCACGACGGGAGCGACGTCGTCTGGTGGGCCGAGCTGGCCCACGGGATCGCCCGCGCGACCGCCCGCGGCGCGTTCGACCCGGCCCGCGTCCGCGCGCTGGTCGGCGGCGAGGGCCTCCTCGGCACGGTCCGCGCGGCGTTCGCGGAGGCCGACGCGCTGTTCCCCGGCACCGTGCCCGCCGCGCTCCGCGCCGCGCCCGGCGGCGGGATCGTGCTCCCGCGGTTCCGGCGGCGGGTCGCCGCCGCGCGCCCGGCCGACGAACGCCGCGCGACGTGGGGCCTCCAGACGGCCCACGCCGTCGGCGCCCGCCGCCCGTTCCCCGTCCTCGCCTCCCTGTGGCGGCGCGTGTGGCCCGGCGCCGCCTACGTCCGCGCGCGGATGGGGTTGTCCGCCGACGCGCCCGTCGGCTGGCGCACGCGGGTCGCCCGTCTCACCCGCATCGGCCGCGGAGCCCGTCCATGACCGCCCCTGCCTCGCCCGCTCCGTCGTCGCCGCCCGTGGTCCCCGGCGCGGTGCACCGCGTCGTCGTCGGCGACCGCGACGCGCACGGGCGCGGCCTCGCGACCCTCGGGCGTCGGCCGCTCCGCGTCCCGAACGCGCTGCCGGGCGAGACCCTCGACGTGCGGCTCGACCACGTCGGGCGGCACCTCGCCGTCGGCCGCGTCGCGAACGTCGTCACGCCGTCGCCCGACCGCGTGGCCGACGCCTGCCCCCTCGGCGCCACCTGCCCGGGCTGCGGCCTGCGCACGACGTCGCCCACCGCGCGCCTCGCGTGGAAACGGAACCGCGTCGCCCGCGCGCTCGCCGACGCGGGCCTCGGCGCCGTCGACATGGCCGCGACCGAGGCCGCGCCGCGCGAGGACGGCTGGCGCCACAAGGCCTACCTCACCGCGCGCCGCACCAGCGACGGCGTCCACCTCGGGTTGTTCGCGGAGGGCACCCACCGCCTCGTCCGCATCGAGGGCTGCCTCGCGCACGCGCCGCACGTCGAGGCCACGCTCGACGCCGTGCGCCGCGCGCTCGCCGAGGCCAACCCGTCGGTCTACGACGAGCGGGCGAAGGCGGGCTGGCTGCGCGCGGTGGCGGTGCGCGGCGCGGGCAACGGCCGCGCGACCCTCGTCACGTTGGTCGTCGCCGACCGCGGGCCCGACGGCGCGCACGCTCTGGCGGGCGCGATCCGCCGGGCCTCGCGTCACGTCGCGGGGGTCGTGCTCAACGAGCACCCGGAGGCGAGCAACGCGCCGTTCGGGCCCCGGTTCCAGCCCCTCGACGGCCGCGCCGACCTCGACGAGACGTCCGGCCCCCACACCCTGCGGGTCTCCGCCGGCGCGTTCTTCCAGGTGAACCCGGCGGTCGGGGCGGCCATGGCCGACCGGATCGCGGCCCTCGCCGTCGACGCGAGGCCCGGGCGCGCGCTCGATCTCTATGGCGGCGTGGGCGCGACCGCCATCCGGTTGGCCGGGGCCGGTCGCCCCGTGACGCTGGTGGAGGCCCCCGGCGCGGCGGCGGCCGACGCGCAGTTCAACCTGCGTTCCGTGCGCGGGTCCACGGTCGTCGAGGGGCGCGTGGAGGACGTCGCGGGAACGTTGCCTTTTGCAACGACCTCCGTGATCGTCGTGAATCCCCCGCGGAGCGGCCTCCAGCCGGCGGTCCTCGAGGCGCTGTCGAACGCGCCGAAGGCCCGCGTGATCTACGCGTCGTGCGACCCCGCCAGCCTCGCCCGCGACCTGTCGAGGCTGGTCGCGAAGGGGTGGCGCGCCCGGGGGGTCACGCCCTTCGACATGATGCCGCAGACGCCCCACGTGGAGGCGCTGGCGGTCCTCGATCCGGCGGACTAGGATCCCGGCGCGACGGCGGAACTTTCGCGGCGCGCGGGGGGCGCGCCGGAATCTCCATCCGTCTGTCGCGCCACGACTTGGAACGGACGACCCGCCCGACGCCCCGCCATTCCGCCGGAACCGGCACGATTCCGGCACCCCCCGATGGCGGAAGCCTTGCCTCCGCCCGGCCCCAGGGGGACGGGACGATCGCCCGGGACGCGAGGCCCGCCGGCCGACGCCCGCGCGCGACGCGACCGGCTTCGCGGCCCGGGCGCGGCCCGGGACCCGGGAACCGCCTCGCGACCTTCGGGGCACGGGGCCGGGCCACCGGCCTGGGGGTCGTGAGGCGGACGTTGCTGGCGACCGTGGTGGCGATCGTCGCGATCGCCGGGGCCACGGCCGGGGAGGCATGGGCGGCGGACGCTCCGCCCCCCACCCCGACCGAATCGGTCGTCCGCGCGCACGTCTTCACCCGCGCCCCCGTCGTCGACGGCGAGGTGGAGGCGGGCGAGTGGCCCGAGGACCCCGCGGCGACGATCCGGCTCGACCGGGGGGAGCAGTGCCTCGAGGCGCGGCGGGCCCGCTGGCGCGGGCCCCTCGACGCGAGCGCGGTCGTCACCGTCGGCGTGGACACCGAGGCGCTGTACCTCCTGGTGCGCGTCACGGACGACGTGTCGGTCCATCCCGGGGAGCCGTGGTGGCACGGCGACAGCCTCGAGGTGTTCCTCAACACCGACCTCGCCGACGACGGCGCGCCCGGCGACCCGGCGCGCGACAAGTACTCCGACGACGACTGGCAGCTGTTCTTCATGCCGGGCAACCCCCACCTGCGCTGGGGCGTGGCGTACCACGGGCCCGTGGTGCGGTTCGACGACGCCGGCCTCGTCGGCGTACGGACCGCGTCGGTCCGGAGCGCGGGCGGGTCGTACACGCTCGAGGTGCGGCTGCCGCTCGTGAACTTCCCGGGCCTCGCGGGCACGGCCGCGCGGCGCCTCGGGTTCGCGCTCGCGCTCAACGACGTGGACCGGTTCGTCCCCGGCGCGGACGCGTCGTCGCCGCCGGCGCCGGACCCGGCGACGTACCTCACGTGGAACGGCCTCGGCGACCTCTATCGGCGGCCCGGGAACTTCGGCGTGCTCGAGCTGCCCGCGCGGCGCGCGCCGGCGGCCGAGGCGCCGGCCGCCGACGACGGCTCGTCGGCGGCGCTGATCGTCGCGTTCGTGCTCGCGGCGGCGATCACCGCGCTGCTCGTGGGCCCCGGCTCGCGGCGCCTCGCGCGGACGGGCGCGCGCCCGAAGGCGGTGCTGCTCGCGCTCAACCTGCTCCTCGCGGGGTTCCTCGCGTTGTCGTCGGCGTGCCAGGAGCGCGGCGAACGCGACCGCGCGCGGCGCGCGCTCGACGACGCGGTGCGCGAGGCCGCGTTGGTCGCGGAGGCCGCCGACCAGGCGGGCGCGCTCGTCGCCGAGGACGCGGCGGCGCGGGCCCGCACGCTGCGGCGGCTCCTCGCGGGCGAACACGTGCCGTGCCTCCCCGCGGTCGCGAACCACGGCTTCGTGCGCTTCGGCCCGCTGCCCGGCGAGCCCGGCGGCGCGACGTCGGTCGAGGACCGCATCCTGCTGGACGGCACGTCGTCGTACGACTGGCCGCTCCCCGCGCCGGTGCCCGCGCGGGCGCTGCGCCTGCGGCTGCAGCCGGTCCGCGACGTGTCGGGTCGCGGCGTGGACCCGGCGGCCACCGTGACCCTCGGCGTGCTCCACGCGACGACCGAGGACGGCGCCGAGGAGGACCTGCCCGTCGAGACCCGCCTCGACGACGGCGGCGAGCGCGCCGTCACCCGCCGCCTCGGCGGCGCCGACGCGGCGGAGCCGCCGCGCGTCGTGCGGTTGCGGTGGCGCCCCGCGCCGGAGGCCCCCGCGGTCCGGCTCCTCGGGATCCAGGCCGTCGTCGCGTCGCGGCCGGCCGTCCCGCTGGTGCTGCCGGGCTTCACCGAGGACCGCGTGCCGGTGCTCACGCGCCCGGGCGCGCGACCGTCCGGCCCGGACCCCTTCCACGGGATCGTCGTCCCGCCGCGCGAGGAACGCGCCGCGGCGCTGCCGCCGGTCCCGGGCGCGGACCGGCTGTGGCTGGCGGTCACGGTCGAGCGCGGCTTCCCGCTCACGCGCCACGGCCAGGAGGTCGCGGAGGTCCGCGTCGACTACGCCGACGGCCAGCGCCCGACGACGGTGCGGCTGCGCAACGGCGAGGACGTCGACGAGGAGCGCCTCAACCAGGCGATCAAGCACCCCGCCGACATGCGGAGCCGCGTGGCGTACCGGTGGACCGACGAGAGCGGCATCCCGCGCCACCACGACCTCGTGGCCGTGCCCGTGGACTGGGGGCGGCGCGCGGAGCGCCTCGTCGTCCGCAACCTGTCGCCGACGGGCGACCAGGGCACCGGCGCGTTCGTCGTCGCGTCCGCGACCCTCGCGCGGCACGCCACCGACGGCGCGGGCGGCCTGCTCACGGTGGTCATGGAGCCGGGCACCGGCGAGCACCGCGCGTTCCTCGCCGACGCGCGGCGGTTCGCGGGCCTCCTCGAGCCCGTGGCGGGCGAGGCGGTGCGCGTGGTGACGACGGTGGGCCGCGGCGCGCGGCGAGCGCCCGTCGCGTTCTCGACGCCCGTGCCGCCCGCCATCGCGCGCCGGACCGCGCAGACCCGCACCGCGCTCCTCGCGTGCCTCGGCATCGCGTTGTTCCTCGTGGTGCTGCTGGTCGTGGACCTCGTGGAGGCCTTCCGCCGCATCTCGCTGCGCCTCGTGCTCGGCGTGCTCGCCGCGGCCCTCGTGCCCGTGGCGGCCACCGTGCTCGTCGCCGACCGCAGCAACGCGTCGCGCCTCGAGGGCGAGCGCGAGAAGCGGCTCGACAGCTGGCTCGCCGCCGCGCGCGCGGCCGTGCTAGGCGCCGAGCGACAGGAGGCCAAGGTGGGCGCGCAGGGCCTCGTGCAGCTGGTGACGTCGGCGCCGTTCGGGCGCGACGTGCCCCGCCTCGTGGACCAGGTGGGCGTGTTCCGCCGCACCGCGATGTCGGGCGGCGCGGCCTGGGCCGTCCTCGTCCGCGGGCGCGACCTCGACACGGTGGTCGTGCAGCCCGACGTCCTCGGCTCGACCCTCGACGGCGCGGCGTGGCTCGCCGACCGCGCCGACGCGCCGGGGCTCGTCGTCTCGCCGTGGGACGGGCTGCTCCTCACCGCTTCGGCGCGCAGCGTCGGGGCCGACGACTGGCGCAAGATCGTGGTGGCCCTGCGCGTCGACGACGCGTTCGTGCGCGAACGCGTGGCCGCCGCGGTCCTCGACCGCGACGCCGAGGTCGCGGTCCTCACGCGCGGCGCGGGCGTGGCGGGCGTCGCGGGCCCGGGCGGCGAGGCCCTCGGCCGCGCGGTCGCGGCGCGCATGGCGTCGCTCGCCGGCGACGCCGCGGGCCGTGACGCGGTCCTGTTCGCGCGTCTCCCGACGGCCGCCGGCGACCGCGTGGCCCTCGTGGCCCCGCTCCCGTCGGCCGACGCGCCCGACGTGCCCGCCGCGTGGCTGGCGGTGGCCGTGGCGCGCGAGGCCCTCGACGCCGACCTGCGCGAGCTGCGCACCGAGCTCGTGCTGCTCGCGCTGGCGGCGGCGGTGCTCGTCGCGTGCGTCGCCGCCACGCTCGCGCGCCGGATCTCGGGGCCCGTGCGCGAGCTGGTCGCCGTCACCGAGGCGGTGCGACGCGGCGAGTTCGACGTCGAGGTGCCGCCGGGCGGCACCGACGAGGTGGGCGACCTCGCCGTCGCGTTCGACCAGATGCGGCGCGACCTGAAGCTGCGCCTCGGCGACCTCGACTTCCTGCGCCGCGTGCAGGAGCGCGTGGCCGGGAGCCTCGACCTCGCCCGCACGGCCGAGGAGGGCCTGGCGGCGTTCCGCGACCGGTGGGAGGCGCCCGTCGGGGTGCTGCTGCTCGCGTTGTCGCCGTCGGGCCCCGTGTCGGTGCGGGCCGAGAGCGGCCGCGGGTCGCCCGTGGGCGACCGGGCGTTCGACGCGCGCCCCGCGGGCTTCATCGCCGAGGCCCTCGCGGGCACCGAACCCGTGGTCGTCGAGGACGCCGCCACCGACCCGCGCGTCCTGGCCGAGACCGCGGCGGGCACCCGCCTCCTCGACGAGCGCAACGCGTTCGTCGCGGTGCCGCTGCGCGCCGCGGGCGAGCCCCAGGGCATCGTGCTGCTCGCGTGGCCGGGCCGCGACGCGCTCCCGGGGCCCGACGCGCGCGCGCTGCTGTCGCCGCTCGCCGGCGTCGTCGGGATGGCGATCCACAACGCGCGCCTCTACCGCCTCGCCGCGCTCGACGAGGCCACGTCGCTCCCGGGCGCGACCTCGTTCGAGGCCGCGCTCCGGCGCGACGTCGAGGCCTCGCTCGCCGGCGGGCCCGGCGTCGTCGTGCTGCGCGTGGGCCTCGACGGGCTCGACCGCGTCGCGCTGCGCCGCGGCGTCGAGACGCAGCGCGCGCTGCTCCGG
Source organism: Planctomycetia bacterium (assembly GCA_016795345.1). Lineage (GTDB taxonomy): Bacteria > Planctomycetota > PLA2 > PLA2 > JAEUHO01 > JAEUHO01. The sequence goes on from JAEUHO010000463.1 coordinate 8,608, forward strand.
GCCGCCGCCGACGCGCTGCGCTCGGCGCTGGGCGGGCGCGTGCAGGCCGGCCGCCTCGCCGACGACGAGCTCGTGGTCCGCGCGCCGGGCGCGACGCGCGAGGAGGGCCTCGAGCTCGGCCGCCAGGTCCGCGACCGCATCGCGGCCGTCGAGCTCCGCCCCGACGACGGCGGCGACCCCGTGCGCGTGCCCGTGGCCGTGGGGCTCGCGCGCTGCCCCGAGGACGCGAAGAGCGTCGAGTTCCTCCTCGACGCCGCGGGTCGCGCGCTCTCGGCGGCGCGCCGCGACGGCGGCGAGCGCGTGGTGGACGTCCACCGCGTCGAGCAGGGCCTCGTCGACGTCCCGCCGTTCGAGGCCGGCGCCATCTTCCGCTCCGAGCGCATGGTGGCCGTGCTCGAGGTGGCCCGCCGCGCGGCCCGCACCGACAGCACGGTCCTGCTCACGGGCGAGACCGGCGTCGGCAAGGAGGTCATCGCCGACCTCGTGCACCGCCGCAGCCTGCGGGCCGAGAAGCCGTTCGTGAAGGTCAACACGGCCGCGCTCCCCGAGACCCTCCTCGAGAGCGAGCTGTTCGGCCACGAACGCGGCGCGTTCACCGGCGCCGACCGCCGCCGCGAGGGCCGGTTCGAGCTCGCCGACGGCGGCACGCTCTTCCTCGACGAGGTCGGCGAGATGCCGCTCTCGGCGCAGGTGAAGCTCCTGCGCGTGCTCGCCGAGGGCCAGTTCACGCGCCTCGGCGGGACCAAGCCCGTGAGCGTGGACGTCCGCGTCGTCGCGGCGACGAACCAGGACCTCGAGGAGGCCGTGGCGGCGGGCCGGTTCCGCGAGGACCTCTACTTCCGCCTCAACGTGCTCCGCATCGAGATCCCGCCGCTGCGCGAGCGCCGCGAGGAGATCCCCTCCCTCGTCGAGCACTTCCTCGCCGATGCGCGCCGCAAGCTCGGGCGCGGCCCGTCGAAGCTGACGTCGTCGGCCATGGACGTGCTCTACCGCCACCCCTGGCCGGGCAACGTGCGCGAGCTGCGCAACGTGATCGAGCGCGCCGCCGTCATGTGCGAGGGCGACGAGGCCGGCCCCGAGCACCTGCGCCTCGACCCGCCGCGCGGGGCCGCCGCCGCGAACGCGGCGGGCGCCGTCGCGGCCCCCATGGACATGCTCAACGAGCGCCAGCAGGCGCTGCTCGCGTACCTCGCCCAGCACGGCCGCTGCTCGAACCGCCAGTACATCGACATGACCAACGCGAGCGAGCGCACGGGCCTGCGCGACCTGCACGAGCTCATGCGCCGCGGGCTCATCGTCCGCGAGGGCAAGCGGCGGGGCGCGATCTATCGACTCCCGTGACCGCGAGGCCCGGTGGCCGGCGCGATCGGCGGGACGATCGGCGACACGGTCGCCGGTGCGATCGGGCGGACGGGACGCCGCGTGGGCCTCGCGGTCGAAGGGCGCGCCGCGCAGCGGGCCTCGCGTGCCGACGGGATCGCCGTCCGCCGTCGCCGGCGTCCGCGCCCCGCCGACGAACGGCGGCCCGGACAGGGAACGTCCGGGCGGCGAACGGGTCGCCGCCCGGACGTCGGGGAACTCGGGGCCGCGATCAGCTCGCCGCGGGCGGCGTGCCGCTGCCGCCGCTGTGCGTGGCGGCCTTGGCCTTCTCCTTCAGCTTCGCGATGTTCGCGTCGATCGTCGGCTTCACCGTGAGGTAGTAGCCGTAGACGACGAGCGCGGTGCCCACGAACATGGGCCAGAGCCCGGCGATGAACACGCCGAACATGTTGAGCAGGGTGATCAACGCGATCAGGCCGGCGCCGGCCATCGTCATCATCGCGGCCTGGCTCTTCGAGGCGCTCCAGGCCCAGATGTTGGCGACGGCCCGGAACCGCGGGAATTCGACGATCAGGCGCGGGTGTGGCGTTCGATCCCGAGTCCTAGCCCGAGGCGCATGATCTCTTCGCCGAGAGTGGTGGGGCCGTCGGGCGACCGTTGGTCGGCGCGTGGTG
>JAEUHO010000485.1 GCA_016795345.1 Planctomycetia bacterium
AGGCGGGTCCGCAGGTCGCGGCGGTCGTCGTCGGGGACCTCGTCGCGGAACGCCGCCAGGATCGCGCGCAGCCGGCGCGCCGTCGTGCGGACGTCGTGGACGCCCTCGACGGCGCCGCGACGCGCCGCGACCAGCGCGGCCGCGAGCGTCGTGGCGAGCCGCGCGAGCGCCTGCGCCGCAGCGCGCGACGCCGGTTCGTCGGGGCCGCACGCCGGCTCGAGCACGAGCCGCCCCGCGGCCACCTGCGCGGCGCTCGGCACCGCGATCCGCGCGAGCCGCAGCCCCGCCTCGAGCTTCGAGCCCTCCCGCGACGGCGCGACGCGGGCCGCGCGCGCGACCGCGCGCACCCACGCGCCGAACGCGGCGCGCGTGCCCTCGACCAGCTCGACCTCGATCTCGCGCCGGGCCTTGCGTCCCGTGCCGGCCGCGATCGTGACCCGGTCGTCGCACACCTCGACGCGCAGGCCCTCGGCCGGCGAGACGACGTGCGTCGTGCGCCGGCCCGTGACCCGCGCCAGCGGCACGAGCGCGCGGCCGGCGACCGCCGCCGCGATCGTCGCGCGCAGCGGGCCGTCGGGGAGCAGGCGCAGGTCGGTGGCGCCGGTCGGGAGCGGCTCGGTGTGCTCCTCCCGCTCGACGATGCCGTCCGCGTCCGGCGCGCCGAGGCCCTTGAGCGTCGCCTCGCACCGCCCGTCGCCGCGCCGCCGCAGCCGCAGCCCGTACCCCGCCGACAACAACGCCCGCTCCTCGGTGTCGAGGTAGACGTCGTGCACCGGCTCCGTCCGACCGGACCGGCGCGGTCCGATCCCGAGGCCGCCGAGCAAGTTCCTCGCCTCCGCGGCGTCCTTCACGCGGAACTTCGTCTCGATCTCGGTGGCTTCCGTGCGCCGGCGCATGCCGACGAGCGTAGGCTCCGGGCTCCGGCCCGTCGAGGGCCGAAGTGGACGAGCCCTGCCCTCCCGACCTGAATCAAGGTGTGGGACCCCAACCTGACCCCCGGAGACTCTGCATGCGCCGGTTCGCCCCCCTCGCCTTCGCCGCCACCGTCCTCGTCGCGTCCGTCGCCGCCGCCGGCGACGCCGCCACGCGCCTGCCGTGGGACGGCTTCGGCGTCGGCTCCTACGTCCACATGCGCTCGACGACGACCATGAGCATCGAGGGCGTGCCCCCGCAGACGAGCGAGTCGAAGCAGACGCTCGTGAAGATCACGGACGAGGCCTTCACGATCAAGCAGGAGACCAAGGTCGGCGACGACTGGATGGGCTCCGAGCTGCCGTTCCCGCGCAAGGCCACCGGCACGCCGACCGACGTCCAGGCCCCGAAGCCCGAGGAGCTCGGCGACGAGAACGTCGCGGTGGACGGGAAGGACTACGCCTGCAAGAAGGTGCGCTACACCGCCATGGGCATGACGACGACGACGTGGACCCACGCGACCGAGGGGGTCCTCAAGTCGGAGACGAAGGGGCCCGGCACCGAGTCGACGATGGCCGTCACGAAGCTCTCCTTCAAGGCGAAGGTCGCCGACAAGGAGGTCGAGGCCCGCGAGATGGTGATGGTCACGAAGGCCGCCGGCACCGAGTCGAAGGTGACCTCCTGGGACTCGAAGGCCGTCCCCGGCGGCGCGGTCCGCTCCGAGATGGTCACCGACATGGGCGGGATGAAGACCACGATCCTCACGGAGACCGTCGCCTTCGAGGCGAAGTAGCGCCGCCGGGCCCGCGCGTCGGGCGCCGGTCGGGTGGGGGGGGACGCGAGGCCCGCCGGCCGTCGGTCCCCCCTCGCCCCCGTACCCCCTTCACCCCAGTCACCCCCTTCACCCCCGTCCCCCCGCGTGCCCGCCCCGCCGCGTCCGGCCCGCGGGCCCGCGGCGCGCGAGGCGGCCGGCCGCGGGCGGGGGGAGCAGGATCCGCCTCGCGAATCGGTGCACGCGCCCCTGCCCGTTGGCTAGCCTCGGGCGCGGAGGTGACCGATGGCGCAGTCGAAGGACGGTGGTTCCCTGACCCCCCGCGTGGCGGAGGCGCTCCAGCGCCTGCACGCCCACGAGCTCTCCGGCGTGGTCCGGTACCTGCACTACGCGCACATGATCATGGGGTCGAACCGGATCCCGATCGTCGCGTGGCTGAAGGACCAGGCCAACGAGGCCATGGATCACGCCTGGAAGATCGGGGAGAAGATGACCGCGCACGGGCTGCACCCCGAGATGCGCGTCCACCCGATCGTCGAGACGGGCAAGCACAGCGTGCTCGACGTGCTCGCCGAGGCGCTCGAGTACGAGCGTGCGGGGCTCGAGGAGTACAAGGCGACCCTGAAGCTGGTGCTCGCCGACCGCCCGGACGACCCCGCCCTCGAGGACTGGGTCCGCGGCTTCGTCTCGGCCGAGACCGAGCACCTCGAGGACGCCGCGAAGATGCTCCGCGCGATGTAGCCCTCGCGGTCCGATCCGCCAGTGGACACCGTTCGTTCATTGGCGGATCGCGCCGGCTGCCGGGCCTCGCGGTCCGACCCGCCGATCGATGCCGGTCGTTGATTGGCGGGTCGTTCATTGGCGGATCGCGCCGGCCAGCGGGCCTCGCGGTCCCCCGGGGTGGCTGCGCACCTCGGAGACGGTCGGCGAGGGGCGGAAGGCCGGGAAGGCGCGTGCGCGCAGGCGAACGGGGTGCGCGCGGGGTGTTCGGAATCGCTGGACCGGCGGCTACGCTCCGTCGATGGCCACCCCGGACGCCTTCCTCGGGATCGACCTCGGGACCTCGTCGGTCAAGGGCGTCCTCGTGGACGCCGCGACGGGCGCGGTCGTGGCGGAGGCGGAGCGTCCGCTCGAGCTGGTCGAGGTCGGCGTGCTCGGCGCCGAGCAGGACCCGGAGGCGTGGTGGGCGGCGTCGTGCGCCGTGCTGCGGGAGCTCGCGTTCGAGGCCGCGTCGCGGCAGCTGCACCCGCGCGCGCTGGGGCTGACGGGCCAGAAACACGCGCTCCTCCCGCTCGACGCGGAGGGACGGCCGCTGCACCGCGCGATCCTGTGGTGCGACGGGCGGGCGCTCGAGGAGACGGTCGAGGTCCACGCGAAGGCCGGCCGGCTCCTCGGGAAGCGGACGGGGTCGCTCGCGTTCCCGGGGTACCTGCTCCCGAAGTGGCTGCGCCTGCGCCGGCACGCGCCGGACGTGGCGGCGCGGACGGCGCGCCTCGTGTTCGCGAAGGACTGGCTGCGGCTGCGGCTGACGGACGTGGTGGCGACGGACCGCACGGAGGCGTCGTCGAGCCTGCTGTTCGACATCGGGCGCAAGGCGTGGGCGCCGGACCTCCTCGCGATGTTCGACGTGCCCGCGACGCTGCTCCCGACCGTGGTGCGCTCGTCGGACGTGGCGGGGCGCGTGTCGGCGGCGGCCGCGGCGGAGACCCTGCTGCCCGCGGGGCTGCCGGTGGTCGGCGGCGCCGGCGACAACGAAGCGGCGGCGCTCGGGTGCGGCGCGGTGGGGGACGGGAAGGTCGCCGTCGTGCTCGGGACGTCGGCGACCGTGATCGCCCACCACGCGACGCGCGGGGCCGCCGGCGGGCTCGTGTGGGGGAGGCACGCGCTGCGGCAGGGGTACGCGGCCACGGGCGTCGTGTTGTCGGCGGGGCGCGCGCTCGAGTGGGTGCGGCGCGCGGCGTTCCCGTCGGACTTCGCGACGGACGAGGTCGTCGAGGCCGCCGCGGCGAGCGATCCCTCGGCGGGCCCGCTCGCGTTCGTGCCGTCGCTCGCGGGCGAGCGCTCGCCGGTGCCCGACCCGACGGCGAGCGGCGCGTTCGTGGGGCTCCGTCCCGGCCACGGCCGCGGGCACCTCGCGCGCGCGGTGCTCGAGGGCGTCGCGTTGTCGGTGGCCGACGTGCTGCGGGTGCTGCGCGGCGCGGGCGTGCCGGTGACGGAGCTGCGCCTCACGTCGGGCGGCGCGAAGTCGGCGTTCTGGCGGGGGCTCGTCGCGGCGGCGGCCGACCTGCCGGTGGTCGCGTTCGGCGAGGCGCACGGGCCGGCGACCGGCGCGGCGATGCTGGCCGCGCGGTCCACGGGGGAACACGGCGGCCGGCTCGCCGACATCGCGGCGCGCTGGCTGCCGTCCAAGCCGGCCGAGGCGCCGGTCCCGTCGGAGGTCGCGCGGCTCGGCCGCCTCGCCCCGTGGCTCGCGGCCGTGCGCAACGCGCTGCGGTCGGTCGGCGCCCCGACCGGCCCCTGACGACGTAAGGCACGTGGGGGAAACCGGTTGTGAACGGCCCGTGCGTTCTACGGAGTCGCCGGACCCCCCCGTAGAATCGCCCGGAATCGGACGGTCGAGACCGCCCGAATCCCGCGGAATCCCCCATGTCCCAGACCGCCCTGCCCGCCGCCCCCTCGTCCGGGGTGCGGGCGCCCGTCGTGAACGACTGCTCGATCCAGGTCGCGACCGTGAACGGCTCGGGTAGCCAGACGGCGAACAACACCCTCCTCCGCGCCATCTTCCAGATGGGCATCCCGGTGTCGGGGAAGAACCTCTTCCCCAGCAACATCTCCGGCCTGCCCACGTGGTTCACGATCCGCGCGAACAAGCACGGCTACATCGCGCGCCGCAAGGAGATCGACGTCCTCGTCTGCATGAACTCGGACACGGCGGTCGAGGACGTGAAGAACGCCCCGGCCGGCGCGGCCGTGATCTACGACGAGACGTTCGGCCTCGACAAGCACCGCAGCGACCTCGTCTTCTACCCGGTGCCGTTCCAGCGCCTCGTGAAGGAGTGCTGCCCCGAGGCCAAGCTCCGCAAGCTCGTCGTCAACATGATCTACGTGGGCATCGTCGCCCACCTCCTCGAGATCGACGTCGCGGAGATCGCGAAGGCGCTCGGCAAGGCGTTCTCGACCAAGCCGAAGGCCCTCGAGCTCAACAAGGCCGCCGTCGACGCGGGCCTCGCGTACGCCAAGGCCAACCTCGTCAAGCGCGACCCGTTCAAGGTCGCCCGCATGGACAAGACGGCGGGCAAGATCCTGGTGGACGGCAACAGCGCGTCGGCGCTCGGCTGCATGTTCGCCGGCGTCACCGTCGTGACGTGGTACCCGATCACGCCGTCGTCGAGCCTCTGCGAGACGCTCATCGACTACATGAAGGAGCACCGCATCGACCCGGACACGGGCAAGGCGACCTTCGCGATCGTGCAGGCCGAGGACGAGCTGGCCGCGATCGGCATGGCGATCGGCGCCGGCTGGGCGGGTGCGCGCTCCATGACCTCGACCGCCGGCCCGGGCATCTCGCTGATGAACGAGTTCATCGGCCTCGGCTACTACGCCGAGGTGCCCACGGTGATCTTCGACGTGCAGCGCACGGGCCCGTCCACCGGCCTCCCGACGCGCACGATGCAGGGCGACGTCTTGAAGACGGCCTACGCGTCGCACGGCGACTGCAAGCACCCCTGCCTCTACCCCGACAGCATCGGCGAGGCGTACGAGTTCGCCATGGCCGCGTTCGACCTGGCCGAGGCGCTGCAGACGCCGGTGTTCGTGCTGACCGACCTCGACCTCGGCATGAACCTCTGGATGTCGGAGCCCTTCGCGTACCCCGAGCAGGCGATCGCCCGCGGCAAGGTCCTCGACGACGCCGGCGTCGCCGCCATGAAGGACTGGGGCCGCTACAAGGACGTGGACGGCGACGGCGTGCCCTACCGCACGCTCCCCGGCACGCCCGGCGACGGCAAGGGCGCGTACTTCACGCGCGGCAGCGGCCACGACGAGTACGGCCGCTACACCGAGAGCGGCGCGACCTACGTCCGCAACCTCGACCGCATCGGCCGCAAGATCGACCTCATGAAGACGAAGGGCCCCGCGCCCGTCATCGACGGCAAGGGCGCCAAGGTCGGCATCCTCGCCTACGGGACGACGCACTGGGCCATCGTCGAGTCGCGCGACCAGCTGAAGGCCGAGAAGGGGCTCGCGACGGACTACTGCCGCGTCCGCGCCTTCCCGTTCTCGGACGAGGTGCGCAAGTTCGTGGCCGCCCACGACCGCGTCTACGTCGTCGAGCAGAACCGCGACGCGCAGATGCTCGGCATGCTCCGCATGGAGTACCCCGAGCTGGCCACGAAGATGACGAGCGTCCGCCACTACAACGGCCTCCCCGTCGACGCCCGCAGCGTCACGGACGAGATCGCCCGCCTCGAGTCGAACCCGGTCGCCGGCCACGGAGCCCGCTAACCCATGTCCACCTCCACGCCCGCCGTCCCGCCCGCGCCCGCCCCGGCCGCCGGCCCCAAGGTCAACCGCCTCGGGCTGCCGGTCACCGACTACCAGGGCGCCAAGTCCACGTTGTGCGCCGGCTGCGGCCACGACGTCATCACCAACACGATCATCTCCGCGCTGTGGGAGATGGGCGTCGAGCCGTACCGCGTCGCCAAGATGTCGGGCATCGGCTGCTCGTCGAAGACGACGAACTACTTCCTCAACCGTTCGTGGGGCTTCAACGCCGTCCACGGCCGCATGCCGGCCGTCGCGACGGGCGCGCTCCTCGCGAACCGCAACCTGATCAGCATCGGCGTCTCCGGCGACGGCGACACCGCGGCGATCGGCATGGGGCAGTTCGTCCACCTGCTCCGCCGCAACGTGCCGATGGTCTACCTCTGCGAGAACAACGGCGTGTACGGCCTCACCAAGGGCCAGTTCTCGCCCACGGCCGACTACGGCAGCAAGCTGAAGTCCGGCGTCGTCAACGACCTCCCGTCGGTCGACCTCTGCGCCATGGCCATCGAGCTCGGGTGCGGCTTCGTCGCGCGCTCGTTCTCGGCCGACCGCAAGCAGCTCCTCCAGATCCTCCGCGCGGCGGTCGCCCACCGCGGCCTCGCCTTCATCGACGTCATCAGCCCGTGCGTCACGTTCAACGACCACCCGGGCTCGACGAAGTCGTACGACTACGGCCGCGCCAACGAGCGCCCCATCCACGAGCTGGGCTTCGTCCCGACGTGGGAGAAGGCCGCCGACGAGGTGGACGTGCCGGCCGGCGGCTCGATGGACGTCGACATGCCGAACGGCGGCACCATCAAGATCCGCAAGCTCGAGCGCGACTTCGACCCGCGCGACAAGGTCGCGGCGCTGAACCTCCTCCGCGAGTGCCACGAGAAGAAGGAGTTCCTCACGGGCCTCTTCTACGTGAACCCGCAGGCCGAGAACTTCCTCGACCTCCTCGACCTCGGCCCGGCGCCGCTCGCGACGCTGCCGTCGTCGAAGGTGCGCCCGTCGAAGGCCGTCCTCGACCAGATCAACGAGGAGCTGCGCTGACCGCGCGGTCGTCGCCCTGATCCTCTCGCGGGGCGCCCGATCCGGGCGCCCCGCGTCGTTTTCCGGGCCCACCCCTCGACGCGGTCGCGGCGCGGCGTCCCCCGCGTGCCCTGGGACGCGGTCGCGGCGGGGGACCGCGAGGCCCGGCGCGCGCCGGGGCGGCGGCGACCGGGCCTCGCGTCCCAGAACCCTCGACCGCGCCCCCTGCCACGCCCCCTGCCACCGCCGCCGTCAGCGCGGCGCGTGCTCGACGACGAGGCGTCCGGCGTCGACGCGCAGGCGCACGTCGCAGCCCTCGAGGGTCGAGAGGCGGTGCGCGACGACGAACGTCGTGCGGCCCTCCATGAGCCGCTCGACGGCCTCCATCACCTCGGCCTCGGTCTTCGCGTCGAGGGCGCTCGTCGGCTCGTCGAGGAGCAGCAGCGGGGCGTCCTTGAGGAACGCGCGGGCGAGCGAGAGGCGCTGCCGCTCGCCGCCCGACAGCGTGAGGCCGCGTTCGCCGACCACGGTCTCGTAGCCCTGGGGCAGGCGCAGCACGAAGTCGTGGGCGCCGGCCGCGCGCGCGGCGGCCTCGATCTCGGCGTGGGAGGCCTTGGGCCGGCCGTAGGCGATGTTCTCGCGGATCGTCGTGGAGAAGAGGACGGGCTCCTGCAGGACGATCGCGAACTGCGCGCGGAGGTCCGCGAGCCGGTAGTCGCGCAGGTCGACGCCGTCGAGCCGCACGACGCCGGAGGTCGGGTCGTAGAAGCGCGTGAGGAGGCCGAGGAGCGTGGACTTGCCCGAGCCGCTCGGGCCCGCGATGCCGACGCGGCTGCCTGCGGGGATCGTCGCGGTGGCGTCGCTGAAGACGGTGCGACCGCCCGGGTGCGTGTAGGCGACGTGCTCGAGGGCGACGTCGCCGGTGGCGCGGGCGAGCGGCCGCGCGCCCGGGCGCTCGGTCACGTCGACGGCGGTGTCGAGGAGGCCGAAGACGCGGTCGAGCGACGCGAGGCCCTTCTGGATGCCGGCGGCGCGGCTGCCCATGGTCTTGAGGGGGTCGTAGAGCTGGGAGAGGTAGGCCATCACCTGGATCAGCTGGCCCGTCGTGAGCGCGCCGGCCTCGACGTGGCGCGCGCCGAGGTAGAGCACTGCCGCGGTGCCCACGGCGAGCACCACGCCGACCAGCAGCCACAGGAGGCTCTCGACGCGCACGGCGGCCATCTCGGCCTTCACGCTGGCGTCGCCCCGGGTGACGTAGCGGCCGTGCTCGTGGTCCTCCTGGCCGAACGCCTTCACGACGCGGAGCGCGCCCAGCGTCTCGGACACGACGGCCATGGCGGCGCTCTCGCGCTCGCGCACCTCGGTCCACTGCCGGCGCAGGCGGCGGCGGAAGACGGCGAGGATGCCCAGGAGCACCGGCGCGGCCGCGACCGCCACGAGCGTCAGGACGAGGTCGATGGAGCCCGCGACGAACAGGACCACCACGAGCTTCGCCGTGGCGCCGACCATGGGGACGAGCCCGTGGACGAGCACGTTCTGGATGGCGGGGCAGTCGTTCTGGACGCGGTAGATGGCCTCGGCGCTGCCGCGCGTGTCGTGGTACGTGAACGACAGCCGCTGGAGGTGCCGGAACACGCGCGCGCGCAGGCCGAGGGTGAGGCGGTCGCCGAGCCACACCTCGAGCATCCACGTCGCGAGCACCTGCACCTGCACGAGCAGCGCGATCGCGACGACGCCGCCGACCGCCAGCCACAGCAGGCCGTCCTTCGAGGCGAGGACCGCGTCGGGGACGAACCGCGCGAGGAACGGCGGCAGCGGCTTCCCGCCCGCGACCTGGTCGAGCACGATCGTCACGGGGATCGGCAGCAGCAGCGCGAGGGGGGTGGCGAGCAACGCGATGCCGAGCAGCCCGGCGAGGCCAGCCCATCGCGGCCGCGCCTCGCGCAGCGCGCGGCCGAGGGTCGCGGGGGTCGCGCTCCGCGTCGCGTCCGTCGGCGGGGTGGGGGCGGCGTTCGTCACGTGCGCATTGTGCGACCCCTCCTCCGGGGACGCGAGGCCCGCCCGCCGCCGCCCGGCCCGCCTCCTGCCCCGACGCGGTCGGACCACGGGGCGGGCGTCCCGCGACCTCGCGCCGACCTGGTGTCGGGCGGTGCGCCGGGGTCGCGCTCGACGTCGGGGCGTGGGCGGGTCAGTGGCTGCGGTTCAGGTAGATGGCCACGCCTTCGGTCGTGCCGTCGTCCTGGTCGTTGCCGAAGCGCTCCTTCGTGTTGAAGGACTGGTCCACGGCGAAGTCCTGCAGCCCGTCGCCGTCGAAGTCGCCCACCGCGACGCGGCCCGGGTTGGCGCCCGGGAGCGACGACGACAGGACCGCCCCGCTCCGCCAGCCGACCACCGGGACCGCCTCGAGGCCGCCGAGGTAGAGCTCCGCGACGCTGTAGCCGGACGCCCCGAACGACCCCGCGAGCCCGTCGCTGCCGACCACGATCACGTCCTCGCAGCCGTCGAGGTTGGCGTCGAGGCCCGCGCCGTACCGCCGGTTGTAGGCCGTCGGCTGCGTGTGCCGCTCCGTGAAGCCGCCCGACCCGTCGCCCGTGAGGAACGCCACGCCCATCCCGCGCGTGTCGCGGAAGCCGCCGCAGACCGCGACGTCCGCGCGGCCGTCGCCGTCGTGGTCGTAGACCGCGACGCCGAGGTTGTCGCCGTTGAGGCGGCCGAGCCCGCCGGTCACGCGGACGCCGCGCCAGGCGAGCGGCGAGCCGGTGGGCCCCGCGAGCGACGTCCACGCCACCAGGTTGTCGTCGCCCGCGAACGCATTGGCGACACCCGACGTCGTCGGGCAGGTCTGGCCGACGACGCAGGCGTTCGGGTAGGCGTCCACGATCACGAAGTCGTCGCGGCCGTCGCCGTTCAGGTCGGCGAGCGCGACCATGTTCGGGCCGAAGCAGCCGTTGACGCCGTCGTGCAGCGACGAGGTCGCCACGTGCTCCTGCTGCCACGTCCCGTTGCCGAGCCCGCGGTAGACCCAGAGCGTGCCCTGGCCGCCGCCGCCCGACGTCAGGACCACGTCCACGACGCCGTCGCCGTTGACGTCGCCCACGGCCAGCGACGACGGAAAGTTCGACGCCGGCTTCGGGATCGTCGTCGACGTCGACGCGGTCGACGGGAACGTCGCGTTCGTGTTCAGGTAGACCTCGATCGTCTCCGTGGTGGTCGAGCGGTACGTGACGAGGTCGAGGTCGCCGTCGGCGTCCACGTCGGCCAGCTTCACGTCGTTGTACGAGCCGCTGGTCCGCACGTTGATCGGCGTCCACGTGTTGGTGTACGTCGCGCCCGTGTTCCGGATCCACTGGATGCCGTTCGACCACACCTGCACCACGTCGTCCCGCCCGTCGCGGTCCACGTCGCCCACCGCGATCCCGCGGCTGCTGCCGAGCGAGCCGGGCGCGCCCTTCACGCCCTCGGCCTGGAACGCGATCGTCCGCAACGGGTAGCGGAACGCGGCGGGCCTCGCGTACGTGCCGCCGTCGGGGTTCGTCACCCGCACCTCCACGGCCCCGGACAGCAGGACGTCCGGCGGCACCACCGTCGCGCGCGTCGCGTCGAGCCACGTCGTCGGGACGGGCACGCCGCCGGCGAACGTCGTCGTCATGCCGGGCTGGAACCCCGAGCCCTCGAGCGTGACCGGCCCGCCCGCCTTGGGCAGCGTCGACGGGGTCACGGCGTGCAGGACCGGCCCCGGGTTGACGCGCATCGTCACGTCGCGCGAGGCCGTCTGCCCGGCGAGGTCCGTGACCTGCAGGCGGAAGGCGAACGTGCCCACGAGCGTCGCGACGCCCTCGATCCGGCCGGTGTCGGGGTCGAGCCCGAGGCCCGCCGGGAGCGGCGCCGAGCCCGGCGCGAGCTCCCAACGGTACGGTGCGCCGCCGCCGATCGGCTGCACGCGGGGCTCCATGAGGTACGGGAACCCCTGCGCGGCGTCACGCCAGGCGTCCGGGGCGATGCCGAGCGGCAGGACCACGACGGTGAGGTCGAAGGTGCGCTCCGCGACCGCGCCGACGCCGTCGGTCACGCGGATCCGCGGCGTGTACGGATTCAGCGCCTTCGTCGGGACCCCGGTGAGGCGACCGTTCGCCGCCAACCCGAGGCCCGGTGGCAGCGAGCCGCCGGCGAGCTCGAACGTGTACGGTTCGGTGCCGCCCGCCGCCTCGAACGCGTGGTCGTACGGCGCGTTGAACTGCGCGGGTTCGGGCGGGAACGGCAGCACGGTCAGCGGCCCGCGGCGGACCTCGAGGCCGAAGGCGCGGACGTCGGCCGCGAACGCGACGTCGCGCGCGGCCGCCGGGTCGGGCCCGTCGCGCACCTCGACGGTGACGCCGAACCGCCCGGTGCGCCGCGGCCAGCCGCTCACCCGGCCCGTCTCGGCGTCGAGGGTCAGTCCGGGCGGGAGCGCCCCGCCCGTGATGCGCCACGCCAGGGGCGCGTGGGGCCCGACGGCCTCGACGACGGCTTCGTACGGGAGGCCGGTGATCGCCGGCTCGAGGCTCGTGGTCGTCAGGGCGACGAGGTCGGCGGTGGCGGGGCGGCTGCCGCCGCCTCCTCCGCCGCCGCAGCCGGCGAGGATCACGAGGAGCGCGAACGTGACGATGCGGAGGGGGGAGCGCATGGCGAGGAACCTCGCCCGTCTCCGTTGGGGTTCGCGTTCCTCCGCGTCAGGGAATCGCAAAGCCGGCGGCTGGCCGCCGGGCACGCGTGGTGCCCACGGGGAACCACGTCCGTCTTCGCCGTCAGTGGCTGCGGTTGAGGTAGATCGCCACGCCCTCCACCGTGCCGTCGCCTTGATCGTTGGAGAAGCGCTCCTTCGTGTGGAAGGACTGCTCGACCGCGAAGTCGGGCCGGCCGTCGCCGTCGAAGTCGCCCACCGCGACGTGGCCCGGGTTGGCGCCGGGGAGCGACGCGGAGAGCTCGGGGCCGGTGCGCCACGCGAGGATCGGCACGCCATCGGTCCCGCCGAGGTAGACCTCGGCGACGCTGTACCCCGCCGCGCCGAACGATCCCGCGCGTCCGTCGCCGCCCACGACCACGAGGTCACCACAACCGTCGAGGTCCGCGTCGAGCGAGGCCGCGTACCGCCGGTCGTAGGCCGTGGGCCGCGTGAAGCGCTCGACGAGATTGCCCTCGCCGTCGCCGGTCAGGAACGCCACGCCCATCCCGCGCAGGTCCTGGTAGCCGCCGCAGACCGCGGCGTCGAGCCGGCCGTCGCCGTCGTGGTCGTAGACCGCGACGCCGAGGTTGTCGCCGTCGAGCCGCCCGAAGGACCCGGACACGAACGCCGGCTTCCACGCCACCGGCGCGCCCGTCGGGCCCGCGGCCGCGGTCCACGCGACGAGGCGCTCGTGGCCCGGGAACGCGTTCGCGGTCCCGGCGGTCGCGGGGCAGGCGACGCCGTTCGCGCACGCGCTCGGGAACGCGTCCACCACCACGAAGTCGTCGCGCCGGTCGCCGTCGAGGTCGCCGAGCGCCACCATGTTGGGCGCGAAACACCCGTGGGTACCGTCGTGGAGCGTGCCGGCCGCCGTGTGCACGAGCGTCCACTGGCCGTTCCCGAGCCCGCGGAACACCCACAACGTGCCCTGGCCGCCGCCGCCCGACGTCAACACGAGGTCCACGACGCCGTCGCCGTTCACGTCGCCGACCGCCAGCGACGACGGGAAGTGCGAGGCGGGCTTCGGGTACGTCATGGACGTCGAGGCCGTGGACGGGAACCCGCCGGCGCCGTCGTTGCGGTAGACCTCGATCGTCTCGGTGGACGACGACCGCGCGGTCACGAGGTCGAGGTCGCCGTCGGCGTCCACGTCGGCGAGGCGCACGTC
This sequence comes from Planctomycetia bacterium, assembly GCA_016795345.1. Classification (GTDB taxonomy): domain Bacteria; phylum Planctomycetota; class PLA2; order PLA2; family JAEUHO01; genus JAEUHO01. The sequence goes on from JAEUHO010000485.1 coordinate 13,114, forward strand.
GTTGTACGACCCGCTCGTCCGCACCGGCGTCGTCACCCACGCGTTCCCGTACGTCGCGCCGCGGTCGGCGATCACCTGGATGCCGGTGGAGCCGACGACGACCACCTCGTCGCGGCCGTCGCCGTCGAGGTCGCCCACCGCGAGGCCGCGGTTGGTGCCGAGCGCCGCCGGCGCGCCCTTCACGCCCTCGGCGGCGAACGTCACCGTCGTGAACGGGTAGCGGAACGCACCGGGCCTCGCGTACCCCCCGCCGTCGGGGTTGGTCACCCGCACCTCCACCGGGCCCGAGAGGCCGAGGTCGGGCGGCACGACGGTCGCGCGGGTCGCGTCGATCCACGCCGTCGCGACGGGCACGCCGCCCGCGAAGGCCGCCGTCATCCCGGGCTGGAACCCCGCGCCGACGAGCGTCACCGGGCCGCCGGACTTCGGTGGCGTCGGCGGCGTGACCGCCGTGAGCACGGGGCCGGGGTTGACGCGCATGGTGACGTCGCGCGCGGCGACCTGGCCGGCGAGGTCGCGCACCTCGAGGCGGAACGCGAACGTGCCCTCGTCGGTCGCCGTGCCGTCGATGCGGCCGGTCACGGCGTCCAACGCGAGGCCCGGCGGCAAGCCGTCGGGGGACGCCACGACCGACCATGCGTACGGCCCGCCGCCGCCGCCGGGCCGGACGTCGGCGCCCGCGGAGAAGGGGAAGCCGCGCGCGGCGTCGGGCCACGGGTCGGCGGCGATGCCGAGCGGCAACACGACCACGACGAGGTCGAACGCGCGTTCGGCGGTCGCGCCCCGCGCGTCGGTCACGCGCACGCGGGGCGCGTACGGGCGCGCGGCGCCCCTCGGGACGCCGGCGAGCGTCCCGTCGTCGGCGAGCACGAGGCCCGCGGGCAGGTCCGCGTCGGCGAGCTCGAACGTGTAGGGTGCGTCGCCGCCGGCGGCGGCGAAGTGATGGACGTACGGCGCGGCGAACTGCGCGAGGTCGAGCGGGAGCGGCAACAGGGTCAACGGCCCGCGGGCGACCTCGAGCGTGAAGGCGCGGCGGGCGGAGGCGAACGTCGAGTCGCGCGCGGCCGCGGGATCCGCGCCGTCGCGGACCTCGACGGTCACGCCGAAGCGGCCGGTGCGGCGCGGCCAGCCGGTGACGCGGCCGCTCGCGGCGTCGAGCGCGAGGCCCGGCGGCCATTGGCCGGCGACGAGGTGGAACGAGAGCGGCGCGTGGGGGCCGGTGGCGTCGATGGTCGCGTCGTACACGACGCCCGCGGTCGCGGCGGGGAGCGCGGTGGTGCGGATCTCGACCAGGTCGGGCGAGGTCGGCGGCGGCGTGCCGCCGCCGCAGCGCGCGAGCGGGAGCGCGAGGAGGACGAGGGCCGCGACGAGGGAACGGGCGGGGGTGCGCATCGGCGAGGTCTCCGTCCTTCCTCGCGCGAGACGGGCGCCGGTTGCGGTCGGGTTGGTCGGCGGCGCCGACGGACGCGCGGAAGACCGATGCACCCGGCTGTCCGGGCGAGACCCCGGGGTGGCTATTCCCCCCGGTGGCGGTCCCCTGTCCCGCGGCTACGATGCCGCGCTTGGGCAGCGGTCGCGGTCCCGGGAGCCTTCGATGCACATGCGCTGGCAGCGGTTCGTCGTGACGGTGGCGTTCCTCTCGTCCCTCGTGGCCGGTGCCGGCTGCGGCGGAGGCGGTGGGGGAGGCGGCGGCGGCGGCCCGACGCTGCCCGGCACGCTCGCGGCGGTCGCGCTGCAGGGCGCCGGGACCCCGGCCGGCGGCACCTACGGCGGCTTCGTCCCCGACACGAAGCTCGCGGTGGCCGACGGCGGCTGGGTCGCGTTCGTCGCGGACGTCGTGGGCGGGTCCACCTCGCGCGGCCTCTTCGTCGTGCGCCCCAACGGCACCGTCGTGCTGGTGTACAGCGACGGCGAGACCGTCCCGAACACCAACGGCGGCTCGGGCACCATCGACGACTTCGAGCGCATCTGGATCCGTCCCGGCGGCCTCGTCGTGACACACGTCTCGATCACCGGTGGCTCGACCGAGGGGTTCATCACGGCCCGCGTCGACAACAGCGGCAACGTCGTCGAGAAGGCCGGCGCGGTCTACCTCGGCCGCACGCTCCCGAACCCGATCCCCTCCGGCACCACCGGCACCCTCGTCGCGATCGACGAGGACGCCACGCAGGTGGACGACCAGGCCGACATCTTCTTCCACGGCACGGGCAGCAACGGCGGCCTCCACGGCGTGTTCACGTCGAACCGCGCCGGCACGCTCCTCGCCCGCATCGCGATCTCGGGCGAGACGGTCCCCGCGGCCGGCACGTTCGGCTTCGACTTCCCCGCCATCGGCATCGACCAGGACGGCGCGCTCGTCGCCTTCGCGGCGTCGCTCACGACGAGCCCGTCCGAGGCGATCTTCGCGACGTTCGACGGCGTCGGCTTCATCCGCCTCGCCGCGAACGGCGAGACGCCGCCCGCCTCCGGCGCGCGCGCGTTCGACGACGTCTACGCGGACGGCCCGCTGCACGTCACGTACGCCGGCGGCCAGGGCGCCGCCTACGTGACGTGGCGCGGCAGCGTGACGGGCT
>JAEUHO010000548.1 GCA_016795345.1 Planctomycetia bacterium
GGTCGAGCGCGCGGATGACCTCCGACGTGTGGTCGACCCAGCGGGCGTGCCGCACCTGCGCGCGCATGTTGACGTACGCGGCGCCGAGCATCCCGAGGAAGCCGAGCAGCGCGACCCAGAACGCGCGGGTCGCGCGGCGGAGCGCACCGGCCCCCGTCGAGGTCACGACGTTTCCGGGGGTCCCACCCTCGCGCATGGGGCGGTGATACCACGCGCCGGGGGCCGGGCGCCGGGGCTCCCACGTCGCGGCAGGACGCTCGCCCCGTACGTGTGAGGGACGCGTGAAGGCTCGGGGCCGGCGCGCGGGGATCGTCGGTTCAGGCGTCCGGCGCGGCGTCGCGCGACGCGGCGGGATCCCACTCGAGCCGCAGCAAGTAGCTCGAGAGGCCCCCCGCTACCGCCTCCTCGTCCACCGTGACCGCGGTGGCGCCGAGGCCGAGCAGGGCCTCGCGTTCGGCGAGGTACCGTGCGCGCACGATGATCGGGATGCGCGCGTCGAGGCCGCGCGCCGCGACGACGGCCTGCGCCGCGAGGTCGGGGGCGGCGACGGAGACGACGAAGACCTTCGCCCCGACGAGGCCGGCGTCCTCGAGGACCGTGGCGCGCGTCGCGTCGCCGAACACCGCGCGGCGGCCTTCCAGCGTCAGCTGGCGCACGGTGTCGACGTTGGCCTCGACGATGACCGGCGTGAGGCCGCGGAGGGACAACGCGTCGGCGGCGGCGCGGCCCGCGGGCCCGAACCCGACGACGAGGGCGCGCTGCTCGCCCTCGACCGGCGCGGCGTGGGCGGGCGCGAGCGCGTCGGCGACCTCCGCGTTGCGCCGGGAGAGCGCCCGCCAGAGCCGGGGCCGCGCGCGCAGCCAGCGCTCCACGGGTTCGACGCGGCCCATCATCCACGGGTTGACCGCGATGGAGAGGAGCGCCGCGGTCACGATCGCGCCCGCGGCGGGCGCGGGGAGCACGCCGAGCCCGAGGCCGAGCGTGGCGAGGATGAACGAGAACTCGCCGACCTGCGCGAGCGCGAACGCGACGGTCAGTGCGGTCCGGACGCTCCAGCCGAGGCCGAGCACGACGAGGAGCGCGGCGATCGGCTTGCCGACGAGCACGATCGCGAGCACCGCGCCCACGAGCAGCGGCTGGCTGACGAGCAGCCCGGGGTCGAACTGCATGCCGGCGGACACGAAGAAGAGGACGGCGAACGCGTCGCGGAGGGGGAGGGCGTCGGCCGCGGCCTGGTGGCGGACCGCCGAGCCGGCGACGACCATGCCGGCGAGGAACGCGCCGAGGGCGGGGCTCGCGTCGAAGACGACCGCCGCCAGGGCCGCGACGGCGAGGGCGACCGCGAGCACGGACAGCGTGAACAGCTCGCGGCTGCGCGTGCGCGCGACGCGCGCGAGGAGCGGCGGGATGAGGCGCGCGCCCGCGAACGCGACGACGGCGACGAGGAGCGTCAGCTTGACGAGGGCGCCGCCGAGCGCCCACGCGATCTTCCCGACGTCGCCGCCCTCGCCGCGCAGCGCGGGCGCGACCGCGGGCAGGAGCACGAGCGCGACGACGGTGAGCAGGTCCTCGACGACGAGCCACCCGACGGCCACGTGCCCCGCGGGGGTCTCGAGCGTGCCCGCGGCGGTCAGGACGCGGATCAGCACCACGGTGCTCGCGACCGACACCGACAGGCCGAGCACGAGGCCGTCGCCGAAGCGCCAGCCCAGCGCGAGGCCGAGGGCGATGCCGAGCCCCGTGGCCGCGGCGCTCTGGATGAGCGCACCGGGCACGGCCACGCCGCGGACGGCGAGCAGGTCCTTCAGGTGGAAGTGGAGCCCGACGCCGAACATGAGCAGCACGACGCCGATCTCGGCGAGCTGCGCGGCGAGCCTCGCGTCGGCGACGAACCCGGGCGTGTGGGGGCCCACGACGACGCCCGCCAGCAGGTAGCCGAGGATCGGCGACAGCCGGAGGCGGTGCGCGACCATCCCGAGCACGACCGCCAGCGTGAAGCCGGCGGCGAGCGTCATCAGCAGCGGGTCCACGTGCACGCGAGGTCCTCCGGGCCGCGGAGCCCAGGCTCCGCGGGAGTTCGGCGCCGGCGCGAGCCCGCGTCGGCCGAGGCGAGGGCAGGCGGCGGAAGCGAGAGGGCCCGGCGTCGGGTGCCGCACCCGACGAGGATCCCTTCCGCCGAGCACGCCTCCCCGCGGCCCGGCGCCGGGCGGGCGCAGCCGGAGCGTTCGGGGGACGGAGCCTAGCCGACGGTGCGGGGCGCGTCGTCGGCCGCGTCGTCGGCCGCTTCGGGCTCCGGGCCCGCCGGCCCGCCCGAGGGGCGGTGGGGCGGTCTGCTATCCTCCGGCGAGGGAGTGCCGCGCAGGATGAGCGACGTCTGGACGCCCGAGCGGGTCATGGGGCTCGCCCCCGACGCGGCGGCGGCGAAGGCCGCGTCGGGCCTCGCGAACCCGGCGAAATGGGCTTCGCTCGGGCGCTCGGACGTGGCGCTCTGGGGCGAGGTGCAGGGCAGCGGGAAGGACCCGTACCGCGCCCGGGTCGACCTGCGCGACGCCGCGACGAAGTGCTCGTGCCCGAGCCGCAAGTTCCCGTGCAAACACGGGCTGGCGCTGCTGCTCGTGCTCGCGAACGACCCGCGACGGGTCCCCGTCGCGTCCCCGCCGGACTGGGTCGCCGAGTGGCTCGCCGCCCGGGCCGAGCGCGCGGAGGCCCGCGAGGCACGCGAGGCCCGCGCCGACGCGGCCCCCGCGGACCCGGCGGCGCAGGCGCGCCGCGCGGCGGCGCGCGAGGGGAAGGTGGCCGCGGGCCTCGACGAGCTGCGGGCCTGGCTCGAGGACCTCGTGCGGCAGGGCCTCGCGTCGGCCCACGGCGCGGCGTCGTCGCCG
>JAEUHO010000550.1 GCA_016795345.1 Planctomycetia bacterium
GTACATCAACGCGCACGGCACCTCGACCGAGCTCAACGACCTCTGCGAGACGCAGGCGATCAAGACCGTCTTCGGTCCGCACGCCTACAAGCTCGCGATCTCGTCGAGCAAGTCGCTGTTCGGGCACCTCCTCGGCGCGTCGGGCGCGGCCGAGGCGGTCATGTGCGTCCTGACGCTGCGCGACCAGGTGATCCACCCGACGATCAACCAGGAAGAGAAGGACCCGGAGCTCGACCTCGACTACGTGCCCAACGTCGCCCGCAAGGCGCCGGTGGACGCGATCCTGTCGAACTCGCTCGGGTTCGGCGGGCACAACGTCACCGTCGTGTTCCGCAAGTTCAGCGGCTGACCGGTTCTCCGGCGGCCCGGGGCCGCCGGGGACGGGACTCCCGGCGACAGGGCTCCTGGTCTCGGGGCCTCCCCGTCGCAGGGCGTCGCGGCCGGCCGAGGGAGGGAGGGCCCCGTGGCACGCGACGCCGTCCCGCCGGCCGGGAGCCCGCCCGCGGGCGTCCCCCCCGACCTCGCCGCGACGCTCGCGGCGTCGGGCCAGGCCCACCTGACCGCGCACGCCGCGACGCTCGACGCCGCGACCCGCGCGTCCTTCCTCGAGGAGGTCGGACGGGTGCCCTGGGACCGTGTGGCCCGCGCGTTCGCGAGCCCGCCGGCCCCGACACCGCCCGACCTGCGGCCCCCCGAGGCGCTGACCGCCCGTCGCCAGGCGAACGAAGCCGGCCTCGTCGCGCGGCTCACGGACCTCGGCCACCGCCTGCTCGGGGCGGGGAAGGTGGCGGCGGTCCTGCTGGCGGGCGGGCAGGGTTCGCGGCTCGGGTTCGCCGGGCCCAAGGGCACGTTCGTGCTCGGGCCGGAGGCCGACCGGTCGCTGTACGCGATCCTGCTCGAGCGCGTGGCGGCCGCGGGCCGGCGGGCCTCGCGTCCCGTGCCCCTGGTCGTCCTCGTGAGCCGCGACACCGAGGAGGCGACGCGCGCGCACCTCGAGGGGATCCGGTTCGGCGGCCTCGACCCCGCGCTCGTCCGCCTCGTGCGCCAGGGCGAGCTGCCCGCGCTCGACGCCGACGGCCGGGCCCTGCTGGCGGCCCGGGGCCGCCTCGCGCTCGCGCCGGACGGGCACGGCGGCCTCGTCGACGCCTGCCAGCGCGCGGGCGTGTTCGACTGGCTCGCGGACCTCGGCGTCGAGGCGCTCACGACGTTCCAGGTGGACAACGCGCTCGGCCGGCCGCTCGACCCGGTGTTCCTCGGGTGGATGCTCGACCGGCACGCGACGATCGTCGGGAAGGCCGTGCGGAAGGCGAACCCCGGCGAGAAGGTGGGGGTCTACGGGCGCGGCCTCGTCGGCCGGGTGCGGATCCTCGAGTACAGCGAGCTGCCCGAGGGCGGCGCCCCGGACCTCGTGCTCGGGTCCATCGCCGTCCACGCGTTCTCGCTCCCGTGGCTGCGGCGGCTGCTCGCCGAGCCCGGGTTCATGCTGCCGTGGCACCGGGCGACGAAGAAGGTGGCGTGCCTCGGGCCCGACGGGACCGTGGCGACGCCCGCGACGCCGAACGCGACGAAGCTCGAGCAGTTCCTCTTCGACCTCCTGCCGCTCGCGCCCCGCGTCGCGGTCCACGAGGTGGAGCGCGCCCGCGAGTTCGCGCCGGTCAAGAACGCGACGGGCGACGACAGCCCGGAGACGGCGCGCGCGCTCGTCGCCGCCGAGATCGCGCGGTGGCACCGCGCGGCGGGCCGGCCCGTGCCGGAGCGGCCGTCGCTGCTCCCCCTCGAGGCCGACGGCCCCGACGACCTCCGCTGACCGCGGGGGGCGCGGGCCCGCCCAGGGGCGGGTCGCGCGCGCGCCGCGACGCGCGCCGGACGCCGCCGCGCGGAGGCGCGGGGACGCGGTCAAGCGAGGCGCCGGCGGAGCCGAATCACGGGGTACAGTCGCCCCGGTCGGAGACCGCATGGACCGCATCCGCGTCGCCGTCCTGATGGGCGGACCCTCGAGCGAACACGACGTCTCGCTGCGCAGCGGGGCCAACGTCGTGGACGCGCTCGACCGCCGCCGCTACGAGGTGCGCCCGGTCGTCATCACGCGCGAGGGGCGCTGGAAGGTCGCGGTGCGGCCGTCCGAGGCCGGCAAGGGCGGCAAGCCGGTCCCGTTCGACCCGCTCGGCCCGGAGACGCCCTGGCGCGAGCACGACCACCCGTGGTCGGCCCTCGGCGAGCTCGCGGCGTGGCGCACCGACGTCGCGCTGCCGATCCTGCACGGCCGCTTCGGCGAGGACGGCACCGTCCAGGCCTGCCTCGCGACCGCGGGCATCCGCTTCGCCGGCAGCGGCGTCCGCGGCAGCGCGCTCGCCGTGGACAAGATCCACACCAAGGAGGTCCTCGGCTTCCACGGCGTCCGCACCGCGCGCTTCCGCGTCGTCACGAAGGACGAACTCGCGCGCGGGCGGCCGGCGCTCGCCGAGGAGGTCGTCGGCCAGCTCGGCGCGCCCGTCGTGGTGAAGGACCCGCTCGGCGGTTCGAGCCTCGAGGTCCGGGTGTGCGACGACCCGCGGGCCGTGACCCTCGCGTTCGAGGCCCTCGGGCGCGGCGCCGACCGCCTGCTCGTCGAGGCGTTCGCGCGCGGTCGCGAGTTCACCGGCGGCGTGCTCGACGATCTCGAGCGCGGCCGGCCGCTCGCCCTGCCCCTCGTCGAGCTGCGCCCGAAGGCGGCGCGGTTCTTCGACTACCGCGAGAAGTACGACGCCGACGGCGCCACCGAGCTCTGTCCCGTGGACCTGCCGCCGGACGTCGAGGCGGCGGGCCGCGCGCTCGCGCTCAAGGTCCACGGCCTCATCGGCCTGCGCGGCGTGTCGCGCACCGACATGATCCTCGGCGAGGACGGCCAGTTCGTCGTGCTCGAGGTGAACACGATCCCGGGCATGACCGCCCGCAGCCTCCTCCCGAAGGCCGCGGCCGCGGCGGGGATCGACTTCGCCGGCGTCGTCGAGCGGCTGATCCGGTCCGCCGGCCTCGACTGAACGAAGGGGGAGACGGCGAGCCCCGGGGCCGCCGGGCCGGGCCTCGCGTCGCGCGCCGGGGCCCGGAAGCGGTGGCTGCCGCGGCGCGTGGGGGGCCGCGGAGCGAGGCAAGCCGCGGAGCCTGGGGGCGACGACGACCGGCCGGCGGGGGACGGCGAGGCCCGCGGGCCGGCCGGAGCCGTGCCGTCCCTGCCCGGGGCGGTAGGATCTCGCCCCATGGCCACGCCGACCCACATCGTCCCGAAGACCTGGGGCGAAGAGCACTGGATCGTCAACCGCGACTACTGCGGGAAGAAGCTCGTCCTCAAGCAGGGGCACCGTTGCTCGCTGCACTACCACAAGGACAAGGACGAGGTGTTCTACGTCATCTCCGGGCGCGTGCTGCTCGAGCTGGGCAGCGAGGAGATGATCCTCGTCCCGGGCGACCACCGCCGCGTCGCGCCGGGGACGGTGCATCGCTTCACGGGGCTCGACGACGCCGAGATCATCGAGTTCAGCACGCATCACGAGGACAGCGACTCGTACCGGGTCGAGATCGGCGGACCGGTGGACCTCGCGTCGCTCGGGATCCGCTGAGCGCGACGCTCGCGGCCGTCGCGCTCGCGCCCGCGGCCCTCGGACCCCGCTGCCGGCCCCCTCTCAGCTGCCGGGCCCGTCGCAGCTGCCGGCGGCGTCTCAGGGACCGCGGCGCCGGCCCCTCGGGACGGCCGGGCCCGGCGGCGCGGCTCCGCGGCACGGCTAGCCCGGTCCATTCACGAGGGATGAGCCGCGACCGGGGCTGAACGATGCACAGCGGCCGGTGGGGGCCGATGGATGCGGCCCGGGCGCGGCGCGGAGGCGACCATGCCGACCGGTCCGCGGAGCGGATGAAGGCCCGAGCTGGCGCAGGGCCTGA
>JAEUHO010000605.1 GCA_016795345.1 Planctomycetia bacterium
CCGCTGCGCCGCCGGCTCGCGCGGCGCGGCGCCGCCGGGCACGGCAACGTGCGCCTCGGCTTCCTCCTGCGCCGCCTGCTCGACGGCGCGGACCGCCCGCCGCTCGAGCGCCACCTCCGCTGGTTCGGCGCGTTCGCCCCCGAGGACGTCGCGCGGCTCTTCCGGCCCGGCGCGCTCCCCGCGGGCGCCGTCGAGGCGTGCCTCGCGGCGTACGCGGCCGCGGCCGCGCCGGCCGACGCGACGGGCGACCCGGTGGACGCGCTGCTGCGCGTCGACCTGCGCCTGCACCTGCCGGACGCGCTGCTCGCGAAGGTGGACCGCGCGAGCATGCGCGTGGGGCTCGAGGCCCGCGCGCCGTTCCTCGAGCAGCGGCTCGTCGAGCACGCGGCGGCCCTCCCGGCCGCGGCGAAGGTCGGGCGCTGCACGACGAAGCGCGTGCTGCGCGACGCGCTGGCGGGGATCGTGCCCCGCGAGGTGCTCGCGCGGCGCAAGCGGGGCTTCGCGGTCCCGGTCGCGCGCGCGCTCGCGGGCCCGCTCGGCGACCGCCTCCGCGACCGGCTCGCGACGCCGTCGCCCGTCCTCTCCCTCCTCGACCCCGCGCTCCCGCTCGCGCTCCTCGACGAGCACCGCGCGGGCCTCGCCGACCACGCGCGCCGCCTGTACCCCCTCCTCGCGCTCCTCGAGTGGTCCGCCCACGCGCGGTAGGCCCGCGCGCCGCGGCTCACGCCGGGCGCGCGGGGCCGCCCCGAGGGGCGCCGGGCATCGCGGCCCGGAGCCGCGAGACGTCGTCGAGCGCGGCGAACGTCGGATCGTCGTCCATAGGCTCGTGCAGGGAACGGGCGACGGGCCACGCGGTCGATCGCGGCGCGGGCCGGGCCTCGCGGTCTCGTTCAGGCGTCGACGAGCCGATAGCTGGTGCTGCGTCCGCCCGCGGGGTTCTCGGCGAGCAGCCCGCGTTCGACGAGGGTCCGGATGTCGCGGAGGGCCGTGTCCGTCGAGCACTTCGCGAGCTTCGCGTACTTCGAGGTCGTGAGGAAGCCGGCGAAGTCGTCCGCCATCCGGCGCAGGACGGCGCGCTGCCGCTCGCTCACGGCGGCCCGGTCGACCCGTGCCCAGAACCGGGCCTTCCGCCAGACGACCTCGAGCGTGCGTTCGGCGCCGTCGATCGCGCGCCCGAGACAGCCCAGGAACCAGACGACCCACCCGGTGACGTCGAGACCGCCTCGTTGGGCGGCCTCGAGCTCGCGGTAGTAGTCCTTCCGCTCGACCTCGATCTGCGACGACGCGCTGTAGAAGCGGTCCTGCGTCCGGTCGGCGCGCGCGAGCAGGAGGTCGGCGATCGCGCGGGCGATCCTGCCGTTGCCGTCCTCGAACGGGTGGATGGTCAGGAACCACAGGTGCGCGAGCGCCGCCTTCAGCACCGGGTCCACGGGGGACGGCGCCTCGAACCACGCGAGGAACGCGGCCATCTCCGCCTCCACGCGGTCGGCGTGCGGCGCCTCGAAGTGGACCGTCTCGCGCCCCATCCGGCCGGACACGACCTGCATCGGGCCGGTGGCGGCGGTCCGCCAGGCACCGACGGTGATCGGCTGCATCCCGCTGCGCCCCGTCGGGAACAGCGCCGCGTGCCAGCCGAACAACCTCGACGCCGTGAGCGGGTGGTCGAAGTGCCGCGTCGCGTCCAGCATCATCTCGACGATGCCCTCGACGTTGCGCCCGGCCACCGGCAGGCCCGCGACGTCGAGGCCCAGCCGACGGGCGATGGACGACCGCACCTCCTGGGGATCGAGGTGCTCGCCCTCGATCGCGGAGGACGTCACGACGTCCGTCGTCAGCACCTCGAGGTTCGCTTCGGACCGCAGGTCGAACCCGAGCGCCTCCATCCTCCCCAACAGGCGCCCCTGCCCGTACCGAACCGACGCCAGCGGGTCGGCGACGTCGTCGGCCGCCCACGTGAAGGCAGGCCACTCGGGTCGTTGGTGGAGGTAGGTCATATTCGCCGCAACCTGTGCGGCGATTGTAGCCCCAGCGCGGCGAGTCGGCCATCATTCACCGCAGATTATGCGGTGAATAGGGCCCGGATTCACCGCATCCCCCCGGCACCCCCCCCCGGGGTCGGCCCCGGGCACGGTGGCGGCGGGTCAGCCGTGCCAGGACTGCAGCAACTGCACGTAGTTGGCGCGCTCGTAGGCGGAGGGGTCCGGGCAGCGGGCGAACGAGAGCGAGCCGACCGCCGTCGAGAGTTTGTCGTACTCGTGCTCCTCGAACCAGCGCGTCATCTCCTCGAGGATGACGCGGAGCCGGCCGACGCCGTGCTTGAGGAGCGCCGAGACGACCTGGACGCCGCGGGCGCCGGCCATCACCGCCTTCACCGCGTCGCGGCCCGAGTGGACCCCGCCCGTCACCGCGAGGCAGCCCCGCGTCGTCCCGAAGACGATCGCCAGGAAGTGCAGCCGCGCCGCGAGCTCGCTCGGGTCGGAGAGGTGGAGCGACCGCTTCACGATGAGCGCCTCGGGGTCGAGGTCGGGCTGGTAGAGCCGGTTGAACAGGACGTAGCCCGAGGCCCCCACCGCGTCGAGCTTGCGGACGAACGACGGCATCGACGTGACGAACGGCGAGAGCTTCACCGCGAGCGGCACGTGCACCACGCGCCGCACCTCGCGCACGACGTCCACCAGGCGGGCCTCGACCGACGCGCCGTCCTCGGCGGGGTCCGTCGGGAGCGCGTAGAGGTTGAGCTCGATGGCGTGGGCCCCGGCCTCCTGCATCAGCGCCGCGTACTCGCACCACCCGCCGGGCGTCGCGCCGTTGAGGCTCGCGATGACCGGCACGTCCACGGCCGCCCGGATCTTCCCGAGCCGCTCGAGGTAGGCCACCGGGCCCAGCGCGAACACGTCCGACGACGGGAAGTACGAGTCGGCCTCGGCCTGCAGGCCGTCGTGGGCGTCCATGTGGCGCAGCGCGGCCCGGCCCTCGCGCGACACCTGCTCCTCGAAGAGCGAGTGCATCACGATGGCCGACGCCCCGGCGTCCTCGAGCCGGCGGACGGTGTCGAGGTCGTCCACCAGCGGCGAGGCGCCCGGCATGATCGGGTGCTTCAAGCGGAGCCCGAGATAGTCGATCGAGAGGTCCATCGTCGTCCCTCCGTCAGCGGTTCGGGTGGGCGGGCATCGGGTGCGGCGCGGGCGCCGGCCCGTGGCGGAGCCCGGAGAGGTGCTCGTACATCGCGCGGCGCTCGGCGGCCTGCAGCTCGGCCGCGTCCACGAGGCGCGCGTACCGCTTGGGGTCGGCGAGCGCCACCGAGCGGAACCGCCCCTCGTTCTTCATGAACTCGCGCGCGCGCACCGTCGGCGCGCCCGAGTCGAGCTCGAGGGGCGCCTGGCCCGGCGCCGTCCGGCGGGGGTCGTAGCGGTAGAGCGGCCAGATCCCGCTCGCGACGGCGAGCTTCTGCTGCTCGCCGCCCATCACGAGGTCGTAGCCGTGCGCGATGCACGGGCTGTAGGCGAGGATCAGCGACGGCCCCGGGTAGGCCTCGGCCTCGGCGAACGCGCGCACGGTCTGCGCGTCGCGCGCGCCCCAGGCCACGCGGGCCACGTAGACGTGCCCGTACGACATCGCGAGCAGGCCGAGGTCCTTCTTGCCGACCTCCTTGCCCGCGGACGCGAACTTCGCCGCCGCCCCGACGGGCGTCGCCTTCGAGGCCTGCCCGCCCGTGTTGCTGTAGACCTCGGTGTCGAGCACGAGCACGTTGACGTCGTGGTGCGACGCGAGCACGTGGTCGAGGCCGCCGTAGCCGATGTCGTAGGCCCAGCCGTCGCCGCCCACGATCCACACCGACTTCTTCACCAGCGCGTCGGCGGAGGCCGCGAGCGCCCGGGCCTCGGGTCCCCCGAGCCGACCGAGCGCCTCGCGGAGCGCCGCGACGCGCGCCCGCTGCGCGGCGAGCCCCGCCTCGTCGCCGCGGCCCATGCCCTCGAGCAGGCCCGCGACGAGGTCGCCGCCGAGCTTCGGCGCCAGGGCCTGCAGGCGCAGCGCGGCCCGCGTCGCGTGCGCGTCGGCCGCGAGCCGGAAGCCGAGGCCGAACTCGGCGTTGTCCTCGAACAGGGAGTTGGCCCACGCGGGCCCGCGGCCCGCGGCGTCGGCGCGCCACGGCGTGGTCGGCAGGTTGCCGCCGTAGATCGACGAGCAGCCGGTGGCGTTGGCGATCAGCGCGCGGTCGCCGAAGAGCTGCGAGAGGAGCTTCAGGTACGGCGTCTCGCCGCAGCCGGCGCACGCGCCCGAGAACTCGAAGAGCGGCTCGCGCAGCTGCGAGCCCTTCACGTCGACGGTGAGCGCCGCCGGGTCGAGGTGCGGCAGCCCGAGGAAGAAGTCGAACGCGGGCCGCGCGGCGTCGCGGTGGGCCTCCGCCGGAGCCATGTCGAGGGCCTTGTGGCGCGGGTTGCTGCGGTCCTTCGCGGGGCAGACCGCGACGCAGAGCCCGCAGCCCGTGCAGTCGTCGGGCGCGACCTGGATCGTGAACGCGAGGCCCGCGAGGTCGCCGCCCTTCGCCGCCACCGACCGGAAGCCCGCGGGCGCGTGCGCGAGCGCCGCCGGCGGGTACGCGTTGGAGCGGATGGCCGCGTGCGGGCAGACGAACGCGCACTTGCCGCACTGGATGCAGAGGCCTTCGTCCCAGACCGGCAGGTCGAGGCCGATGGCGCGCTTCTCGTAGCGCGCGGTGCCGGTCGGCCAGGTGCCGTCGGGCCGGAACGCGCTGACGGGCAGGGCGTCGCCCTGGCCGGCGAGGAGCACCGCGGTGACGCGACGGACGAAGTCGGGCGCGTCGGGAGCCACGGGGTCGCGGCGCCGGCGGTCCGTCGTCGGCTCGGCCGGGACCGGCACGTGGTGCAGGTGGGCGAGCGCCGCGTCGATGGCCGCGAAGTTGGCCCGCACGACGGCCGCGCCGCGCCGGCCGTACGTCTTCTCGGCGGCCTTGCGGATCTTCTCGATGGCCTCGTCGCGGGGGAGCACGCCCGACAGCGCGAAGAAACACGTCTGCATGACCGACGAGATGCGCCGGCCGAGGCCCGCGGCCTCCGCGACGGACGCGCCGTCGATCGCGTACACCTTCAGCCGCTTCGCGAGGACCGCCTCCTGCGCCTCGCGGGGCATCCCGGCGAAGACCTCGGCGGCGGGCACCGGCGTGTTGAGCAGGAACGTCGCGCCCGGGGCCGCGACCTCGAAGACGTCGGTCGTCTCGAGGAACTTCGGGTCGTGCACCGCGACGAACGACGCCCGGCGCACGAGCCACGGCGCGCGGACGGGCCGCGGCCCGAACCGGAGGTGGCTGACGGTCGTCGCGCCGGACTTCTTGCTGTCGTAGACGAAGTAGCCCTGGGCGTAGTTCGGCGTGTCGCCGCCGATGATCTTGATCGTGTTCTTGTTGCTCGAGACCGTGCCGTCCGAGCCGAGGCCGTACAAGACCGCGCGCACGACGTCGTCGGCCTCGGTGTCGAACGCGGGGTCGTGCGGCAGCGAGCGGAACGAGACGTCGTCCACGATCCCGAGGGTGAAGCCGTGGGGCGGCCGCGGCGTCGCGAGCGCGTCGAGCGCCGCCTTCGCCATGGACGGCGTGAACTCCTTCGACGACAGGCCGTACCGCCCGCCCACCACCACGGCGGACGTCGCCCCGTGCGCCACGCCCTCGGCCCGCGCGCGCGCGAGCGCGGCGACGACGTCGAGGTACAGCGGCTCCCCCACCGCGCCGGGCTCCTTCGTGCGGTCGAGGACCGCCACGGCCTTCGTCGTCGGGGGCAGGGCCGCGAGCAGCGCGTCGCGGTCGAAGGGCCGGTAGAGCCGCACCTTCACGAGGCCGACCTTCTCGCCCGCCGCCACCAGCCGCTCGACCGCGACGTGGGCGGCCTCGGCGCCCGAGCCCATCAGCACCAGCACGCGCTCGGCCTGGGGATGCCCCACCCAGTCGAACAGCCGGTAGCGCCGGCCCGTGAGCGCGGCGAAGCGCTCGAACGTGGCCGCCACCGCCGCCGGGACCGCGTCGTGGAACGGGTTCGAGGCCTCGCGCGCCTGGAAGAAGACGTCCGGGTTCTGCGCCGTCCCGCGGATCGAGGGGTGGTCCGGCGTCAGCGCCCGCGCCCGGTGGGCCGCGATGGCCTCCTCGTCGTAGAGCGCCCGCAGGTCGTCGTCGGACAGCGCCGCGATCTTCGCGATCTCGTGCGACGTCCGGAAGCCGTCGAAGAAGTGGAGGAACGGCACCCGCGACGTCAACGTCGTCGCCTGCGCGACCGCCGCGAAGTCCTGGGCCTCCTGGACGTCGCCCGCGCAGAGCATCGCGAAGCCCGTCTGCCGGCACGCCATCACGTCCGAGTGGTCGCCGAAGATCGACAGCGCGTGGGTGGCGAGGGTGCGCGCGGCGACGTGCAGGCAGAACGGCAGCAGCTCGCCCGCGATCTTGTACAGGTTCGGGATCATCAGG
This sequence comes from Planctomycetia bacterium, assembly GCA_016795345.1. Classification (GTDB taxonomy): domain Bacteria; phylum Planctomycetota; class PLA2; order PLA2; family JAEUHO01; genus JAEUHO01. Next base: position 6,473 of record JAEUHO010000605.1, read on the forward strand.
AGCAGGCCCTGCGACGCCGTGAACGTCGTCGCCAGCGACCCCGCCTGCAGCGCGCCGTGGACGGTGCCGGCGGCGCCCCCCTCCGACTGCAGCTGCTGCACCCGGGGGACCGCGCCCCACAGGTTCGTCCGCCCCGCCGCCGACCACTCGTCGGCGTGCTCCCCCATGGGGGACGCCGGGGTGATCGGATAGATCGCGATCACCTCGTTGCTCCGGTGAGCCACCGAAGCGACCGCCTCGTTCGCGTCCACCGTGACCATCCGCGCAGCCATCGAGGCCTCCCGCGGCACCGACGGCGCGCGCCGCACGTGCGACTCTACCGCTGCGGCCGCCCGACCCCCGGGAGGAACCGAGGAGACCGGATCGGTCCGCTGTCGGGGTACGCGAGGCCCGGTGGCCGCCGTCCCGCGCCCGCCGGCCTCCGTCCCGGTCCACCCCTCCCCGTCAGTGCTTGAGCCGCGGGTCGAGGGCGTCGCGCAGGGCGTCGGCGAACAGGTTCACGAACAGCACGAGCCCGAACATGAACACCGTCGCCGTCGTGAGCTGCCACCAGACCGACGGCTCGCGCATCAACTCCTGGCTCGACTGGGCGATCATCGAGCCCCAAGAAGCCTCGTCGGGGTCGAGCCCCAGCCCGAGGAACGAGAGGATCACCTCGAACTTCACCGTCGAGATGAAGAGGAGCGAGAACGAGACCAGCACCAGGTGGAACACGTTGGGCAGGACGTGCCGGAACAGGGTCCGTCCCGTGGACAGCCCGAGGGCCCGCGCCGCGGTGACGTAGTCGCGGTCCCGTTGCCGGATGACCTCGCCGCGCACCGTGCGACACACGCCCACCCAGGAGGTCAGGCCCAGCGTGACGATGATCGTGAACAGCCCGACCGACAGGTCGAGGTGCGTCCGGAGGAACGACGCGTTGTAGAAGGCGACGAACGACGGGCTCTTCTTCAACACGAACGCGAACGCGAGCAGCAGCAGCAGGTGAGGGATCGACTCCAGGGTCGTGTACACCCAGACGATCGCGACGTCGACCCAGCGCCCGAAGTAGCCCGCGAGGCACCCGAGCACGGTGCCGATGACACACGAGGTCAGTGCGGAGACCGAGCCGATCCACATCGCGGTCGTGACGCCGCGCAGCGCCAGCGACAGGACGTC